>DATHFS010000606.1:0-2384 GCA_035317975.1 Cyclobacteriaceae bacterium
TATGGGACCAGATTGGTAAAGTAGTACACGAATCCTTTATCCCAGAAGGTGCCTCGCGCAAAACGGTGGGTACCGGCGATCTGCCGGCAGGAGTTTATGTTCTGCATGTTGATGTGGGCAATGGGGCGACCGTACGGAAGAAAATAGTGGTGGTTCACGAATAGTCATTAAAGATTAAAAAATTAAGATTTAAGATTGGAGCTATCCCCGGCACCCGGTTTCCAGCCCTTATCTCAATTCTTATTATCATTCTACATGGTCAAATTTGAAATAAACCTGCTCACACCTCCATCAACATGCTCGAAAGCAGTCTCTCCCCTTGCCGGAAAATACGATCACAAAAAGACCTTTTTCGATTGAAATGAGGCTTTTTCTTTTTCAGGTACTCATATTTTGAATGTGACTGCCTTTGTGTAATTTGAATGTTCAAAGTTCGCGATAACCACTTGTCTATAGCATGGAATTGTTTCTCAAAGCGGATACCTGGCTTGCACTCCTTACGCTGTGTTTTCTTGAGATCGTTTTAGGCATTGACAATATCATTTTCATTTCGATCACGTCCAACAAATTGCCGGAGGACATGCGCAAACGAGCCCGGAACACCGGTCTCTTTCTCGCCATGCTCGTACGCATCTGCCTCCTGCTCGGCATCACCTGGATCATTCAATTCACCGAACCGCTGTTTACCATACCCGCCAATTTTTTACTTGACCACGACAAAAGCTTTAGTGGCAAAGACCTGATCCTCGGATTCGGAGGACTCTTCCTTATCGCCAAAAGTACCATGGAGATCAACCATGAGATGGAGGGCGAAGATGATGAGGATGAAGACGGAACACCCAAAAAGAAACCGCAGGTCACACTCTTCGGTACCATTGTACAGATCATTTTGCTGGACATCATCTTTTCCTTCGATTCCATTTTAACGGCGGTCGGGATCGTGGACCCGGACAAAGTGCTAATCATGATTATCGCTGTGATCATTTCGATCGTGGTGATGATGTTTTTTTCCGGTCACATCAGTCGCTTTATCCAGGAACATCCCTCCATGGAGGTGCTGGCCCTGGGATTCCTGATCCTGATCGGCTTTATGCTGTTCCTGGAAGCACTCGAATTCAAGGTCCCAAAAGGCTATATCTATTTCGCTGTCGCTTTTTCACTCCTTATTGAGTTGACCAATATCCGGGTGAAAAAGAAACGAAAGAATAAGAGTAAAGTGGTGAAACTCAACAAACCCTATACGGAAAAGGAAGTGAAAGAAGTGGTTAACGATTGATCTATGACAGAGGATGAACTCCGCTTTCCTATCGGAAAATTTACGCCGAAAGAAAATTATACAACCGAAGATCTTCAACAGTGTATCCGCCGGATCGAGGCCCTGCCGGCAAAAATCGAAGAAGCAGCAAAGACGTTGACTCCGGCGCAACTCAATACGCCTTACCGGGAAGGAGGATGGACACTCCGGCAAGTTCTTCACCACATTCCCGAAAGTCATATGAACGCCTATATCCGGTTCAAATGGGCACTCACCGAAGACACTCCTACTATTAAGGCCTACAATGAAAAGGCGTGGGCGGAGACTCCGGAAATCGTATTATTGGACCCCCGGATCTCCATCGACTTATTAAAAGCCCTGCACGTCAAATGGGTGGCCTTGCTGAAAAGCCTCAGTCCAAAAGACCTGCAAAAACAATACCTCCATCCGGATACGAAGCGCTACAACCGCCTGGATAACATGGTGGCGATGTACGCGTGGCATGGGGAGCATCATTTGGCTCACATTACTTCGCTTAAGGAGCGAATGAGATGGTCCTAATTTGTTGTGTAACCACAAAGGGTAATCGGTGATCGGTGATCGGTGATCGGTGGTGAGAACCAAATGACCAGGATTGTGATCACAAGGGCAATGACTACCTAATACTGAACACAGAATACCAAAAATAGTCTTTATTAAAATAGATTTGAACACGTACTCACCCCCTGGACTACTCTTCAACGCTCACCTTGAAACTATTTACCCTTCACTTTTGCGTACGGTCAATACGCCGCCGTACACGCGGGAGAGAATCAATACCCCGGATGATGACTTCCTTGACCTGGATTGGTTAAAACAAAACTCAACCAAACTGGTTATCCTCTCCCATGGATTGGAGGGAAATTCTTCGCGTGCTTACATTCGCGGCATGGCGAAGGCATTTTTCGACCGGGGGTTTGATGTGCTGGCGTGGAACTACCGCGGGTGTAGCGAGGAAATGAACCGTCAAGTCCGTTTTTATCATAGCGGCGCTACCGACGATCTGGATGTAGTGGTCCGGCATGCCATGAAATCGTACCAGGAAATCTCCCTGATCGGTTTCAGCCTGGGGGGCAATCTTACGCTGAAA
>DATHFS010000607.1:0-4552 GCA_035317975.1 Cyclobacteriaceae bacterium
GCCCGACGATGCGAACATGTTGCGCCCCTGCATCAGAAATATAGAGAAGGCATTGAAAATTATTCGGTTCGCTCCACATATACTTTAGGATATCCACTTTTCGGAAGCCGTCCTTTTTATAGGATACCAGTTTCTGAATCTGGGCCCTTCCAAGGGTACAGGCTGAATCGAACTTGATCCTAAAGTGGTCGTCTATGGGAGGATGGGAGGCATAAACCTTTGTCGAGACTACTCCATTCAGGGTATCCAGGACAAAAACGTAGACCAGGGCAGCGTTCAGCGAAAACAGGTTTTCAATAGCGGGTGGATTGTCCGTTCCGGACGGCGGAGGTTCTATGCCCGACTCCAATTTAGAAATCCAGCTGTTTACTACATCATCGCAATATTGGTTTACGGAGAACAGGATCGCTTCCAGTTGCTTTTCATAAATTGATTCAATGATCTTCTCGTCCTTGTTCAGGGAGGAGATCTCGTACACCGAAAAGAACAGGGCGGGCAGGAGGAAGACCATTGCCAGCAAAAGACCAATTCTCCGGACCGATTTCATTCAGCAATCTACTAAAGAGAGAATTGAAGTTTTTTCTTAATTCTACTTCCTTCGGTCTTTCTGAGATGATGATTATTACTAATAAATTTAAGGGCCTTTTCCTTTGAAATTAATTTGAACCACATTATCGCTGGAAATATCATATTAGAGTGTCCTTCTAATCTCATTAAAATCTTGGGGTTGGGATCCCGATGGCTATTAATTAAATGGCTGAGCTCGGTTGGTTTAATACTTATCTCATTCGCAAATTCAGTATTGCTCTTGCCTAATCGCTTAATGTACTGCCTTAAGAAATAACCAAAGTTTAGATTTTCATCATATTTGTCAGTTCTTAAATAGTCTTCCATTAAGAATTTTAGTTGAAGAAGTTGAAATTTGGTATCATCTTCCTGGGTTTTAGTAGACTCAATTTTCCTTCTATAGTCATTGAAAGCCCTTTCTGATTCTTCTCTTTCCCTCCCTGTCAGCAGGGGGGAAATAAAGGATTCATCCAATCCTTTTGCTATCGAACTATCTCCCTTAGTATTTCTTTTTCTTGTTTTCATAATTCTCAATTTCTAGAAGGGTTAATTCACACGTCAAGTAACGTCAAGGATTGATATATTTTTGAATAAGCCTCATCGAATTCCTCGAATTGGAGGCCATTCTGATTGCCAGGGTATTGATTCCACCAATGTCTTCAAATCCATACTTGTCATGATACAATTGAGCAATTTGCGATTTTGCGATTAAGAATATCCACCCGTCATGTCCATTCTTAAACGACTCTCTGGCTGCAAATGCTATTAAGCATCCTGCAATTCGATCGTAAGTCTTGTTAGCACCTCTTTGATCAGGACGAGTTTCAAGGAGTACAATTTCCATACAATTAAATGCAGTATCAGACTTGTCCTCTAAACACATTAACCCTAAAATCTCGCGGGTTTCTTTAAGTATTAACTTATAAACGTCATAATGGGAATAGGCACTCCAATCAAATTCAAATGCTTTAGATTTCTTTAGAAGTCCAAAATCTACTCTTGACAGCCTGCTAATTTCTACTTCTACCTCTTTGTGACTTTTAACATGAAGGACAACCATCTGAAATTGTAGCGATTCTATCCCGATAATAATTTACAAATGTAGTAAATAAGTTACATATTATGTAAATTATTTGAGAGAAATTCAACCGGCACATATCCTCGCTAACCGCCGTTTCAATCCTACGGCTGGTAAACCGTGCAGTTCGTCAAGAAATACATGCTGGTGATCAAACAGAATACACCTGCGGCATTCTTATACGTTACTTTGGATAGTGTTGGATAAAGGTTCACTTAACAACTAAAAATCAAACGTATGAAAAAGATCATCCGGTTTTCGTGGGCTAACCCGCTGATTTGGGCAGCCCTGTGTGCATTTCTTTTTTCGTTTTCATTTAAGCCTGGCACGCACAGTTTCCAGGTTTACCTGGACAGCAAACTGGTTATTGACCAGTACGTGAATTCCAAAAAGGATGCGCCCATACTGGCGCTGGATCCGGCGGACAATTACAGTCAGCTTATCGTGAAATACAACGAATGCGGGAGAACGGTTGCCGGCAGAATGCTCACCGTGAAAGACGACAAGGATAAGACGTTGAAGGAATGGCGCTTTGAGGGTGCTTCTTCAGGTTATAAGGAGTCCATGACCTGCAACGTGAAGGATATACTGGCCTTAAAGCAAAAGGGGAGCAATTCGCTGAAACTTTATTATTCATCGGCTGAATTCCGGGATGGACAACAGGTAGCGCGGCTCGTGATCAGCAGCGAACCTAAGACGGCGCTCAAATAACTTTTCCTTGGGGCTTACTAAAAAGTACTAAAGTAAAAAAATTCGCCAAATATTCTTTTGATCTCTGCGCCTACTTTGCGCCTCTGCGCCTCTGCGGTGAAAAGTTCTAAACCGCGACGCAAAGTAGGTGCAGAGACAAGAGATAATTTGGTTTGACCTTTCAAACAATACCTTTTTAGTCAGCCCGGTTCACTTAGCCGGGTCGATTTCCTGTAACCATTTTTCACGGATTTTGAATTCTTCAAGGTCGATCAAGGAAAGGTATTTCCTGATCAATTCTTCATCTACTTCAGCATGGCTATTCATCTCATTAAGTATTCTTCGTTGCTGGTCCAGCAACTCCAGGTAGATGCGTTGATAGTTTATCAGTGAATTTTCCTTTGCGCTTTTTATTTCTTCTATCTCCCGGTTAAAAAATAGCACGTCGATTTTCAGCCGTGCCTGCAGATTGCTGAGGTGTTCGTTGACCCGGGCATCCTCGCCGTAGTTGTCTTCCAGAAACTGGAGTGAATGCTTTGCTATTTTCTTTTGAATGATTATTTCCTGGTCCTGTTCCGGAATAGAGGCATACTTAACCGTTGGATTTATTTTCCGGACAAGCCAGGGAAGGGTCAAGCCTTGAAATACGAGTGTCACCAGAATGACCACGAACGTAATAAAAAGAATCAGGTTGCGATAAGGAAACGGCTGGCCTTCCTGAGTAAGTACGGGTATGGAGAGAGCGGCGGCAAGTGAAACCACGCCGCGCATTCCCGCCCAACCAAAGATCACGGGAATTCTCCATCCCGGGTTTCGATCCGCCACGGTGATGAAATGGGACATGAAGCGGGTAAAAACGGCTGCGCCAAGAGCACTGAGCAATCGGGCGATAAGAAGGACGAGAGAGATAGCCAAACCATAGCCGATGGCCTGCCCCAAGCTTACTTCTTCAACCTGACGGGTAATCGATGGCAATTGAAGACCAATTAATAAGAACACAACACCATTGAGAACGAAACCAATGGTGGACCAAACGTTTAGTCCCTGCACACGGCCCTGGTAGGAAAGCATGTTCTGACGTTTATTTGACAACAGCAGGCCACCCGACACCACGGCCAGAACTCCTGAAACGTGGAAGCGTTCCGCAACGTAATACATGCAATACGGTGCCAGGAAACTCAAAACGATTTCGATGCTTGGCGTTGTCGGGAGCCAGCGATGGATCCAATAGAAAATGATCCCGATGACGAGCCCGATCGCCGTTCCCATGATGATCACCAGGAAAAAACTACCGACCGCCTGCGAGAAATAAAACTGTCCGGTGATAACGGCCGCCAAAGCAAAACGAAATACAATCAGCGAGGAGGCGTCGTTGAGAAGACTTTCGCCTTCGATAACGCTGACCAATACCCTGGGTACTTTCACCTGGCGCATGATGGTCGATGCAGCAATAGCATCCGGCGGCGATACAATTCCACCCAGCAGAAAACCAAGCGCCAGCGTGAAGCCGGGAATGAAAGCATGCGATGCAAAGGCAACCACGCAGGAGGTTAAAATCACGATGGGAAAGGCAAAACTGATGATGACCCGTTTCCATCGCCAGAATTCCTTCCACGATATTTGCCAGGCCGCCTCATAGAGTAAGGTGGGAAGAAAAATAAAGAAGATCAGATCCGGATCAATGGTGATATTCGAAAACGCCTCCGTAAGACTGAGCGCCAATCCTCCCAAAACCAGTACAATCGGGTAGGCCACGCGAAGCTTATTGGCGATCATGACCAGTGCGAGAATGATCAGGATGAGATAGACATACTGGATAAACAGGCTTTGCATGAAGGGATTAGTGAAAATAAAAATAGCAAAAAAAGGCTGTTCCGGTATAAAGCCAGTGAGCCTGTTTTGTGGAAAAATTGGAATACACTGGCATAGTTTTACGAATTGCTTATTTTTGCAATCCTTGTTGAATTTCGGGGTGTAGCACAGCCCGGCTAGTGCGCTACGTTCGGGACGTAGAGGTCGGAAGTTCGAATCTTCTCACCCCGACAACATACCAATCATCTGTCGGCAAGAGCCCGAAAATCATACGATTTCCGGGCTTTTTCTTTTTCCGGCAATCAATCAGTAACAAACAATTTCAGCACTTCTGAGAACTAAACGGTGAACCGTTTTTGCGATTATCGCCAGTTCACCGGATACGTTATAAGTAATTGAACATCA
>DATHFS010000608.1:0-2827 GCA_035317975.1 Cyclobacteriaceae bacterium
AGCGATTTTTTCCCCATCGATGGATTGGCCAGCGTCGCTATCCAGGTTACAATTTGTTGAACCTCGCTTTGAGCAAGGGTCGAATGGGCCGGCATGGCCACATCACCCCATACGCCACTGCCTCCGCTAATGATCTTTTTAGTGAGGTACTTCATCGCATTCGGATCGTTCTTGTATTTCTGCGCCACGGCCAGATAGGAAGGGCCAACGGATTTTTCGTTTTCCTTATGGCAACTTTTACAATCGAGAGAAAGCACAAGCGTTTTGCCCCCGATCGCGGCCTGCCCCTGCTGATGGCCCATCGACGAACCTGCTTTATCAAAGCCTTCGACGTAGTCCACAGAAACAAAAAGACGAGTGGGATCAAATTTTGAGGTGTCACTCTTGTCGCTCACCGTTACCGAATAGCTAAGGGGATATCCGGGCAGATAAAATGATTTATTCCCACCGGTCAGTTGGATCGTCACTTCCGGAACTTCGTTCCCTGCATAAACGCTGACTGCATCGCTTTTCGTTGACGCTCCCTTTGCATCTTTTGCTTCGACTGAAATTTTATAATCGCCTGCTGTTGTGTAAGTGTATTCTAATTGTGGAGTTGTTGTTTCCTTTGTCGTGCCGTTGCCGAGGCTCCATATATAGGTTATGTTATCCTTTTCAACATCCGTTGCTCCAATCGAAGCCTTAATTGCAAAGGGCAAAACTCCTGATGTCTTATTTACGCTCAGCGCGGTCAGTTTCGGCGGCATATTGCCGTCATTGTAATCAATACGGGCCAACCCTGCATCCGCGTTTTTGGTAAACCATCCGCTGCCGTACTCCAACAGGTATAATTTCCCATCGGGGCCCGCTTCCATATCAATTAACGAATTTACTTTGATGCCCGGAAAGAACGGCTCCATCTTGTCAAAGTCGCCATTGGGTAACATGGTCACCGCCTTGATCCATCCGCGTATCCATTCGTAAATGATCAGCTTGCCATTGTAGTAATCCGGCAGACGTGTCTCCTTTGGGAACATATCGGTGTAATAAACCGGCCCGGCCATTGCATTTCTGCCACCGGCTCCTACCTGCGGGAAATCGGCAGAGACACCATAGGGATACCATATAAATGCAGGTGCTACAGGAGGCAGTTCCCGGAGTCCGGTGTTATTTCTTGAATCATTGATTGGTTTTTGCGGATCAAAGGCAGGCCCGCTTTTCCCTGTGGCATAATCATATTGGCGGTAGGGGAAGTTATTGCCGACAAATAGAGGCCACCCAAAGTAACCCGCTTTGCGTGCCTGGTTTACTTCATCGTATCCCCGGGGGCCGCGGGTCTCAAGACTATCCTGATTGGCATCCGGGCCGACCTCGCCCCAGTAGAGATAACTGTTTTTCTGATCAACAGAGATCCGGTAAGGATTTCGGTTCCCCATCACATAAATCTCCGGGCGAGTCTTGTCGGTGCCTTTCGGAAAGAGGTTGCCTTCCGGAATTTCGTAGGTTCCATCATCATTAACCTTTATCCGGTTGATCTTGCCACGCAGGTCATTGGTATTACCGGATGACCTTCGGGCATCGTATTGCTGATGGCCGGGGATATCATTCAATGGGCCATACCCGCTGTTCACATATTTCGCTTTTGGTTCGTTAAATGGTGTGGAATTATCGCCCGCGGAAACATACAGCAATCCATCCGGACCAAAGGCAATCGAGCCGCCGGTATGGCAGCAGATCTGCCGTTGTGCTTTTACTTCAAGTATGATTTTCTCTGTCGTCCGGTCAATCGTATCATTTTTAAATGTGAACCGGGATAGCCGGTTCACCGAACTATCCGCCGGGGCATAATACATGTACACCCACTGGTTCTTTTCAAAATGGGGATCCTTCGCCAGTCCCATCAATCCCTCCTCTGCATTTACGCCGGGTACGGACGCTTTGTGATACACATTCAAATAGCCGACCTGTTTCACTTTCTTCGTTTCACTCTTATACAAAAGAACCTCTCCTCTTCGCTGGACAATCAGGACATCCAGGTTGGGCAGGATAGTCATCTCGGTAGGCTCGAAAAATTCACCCTGAGTGAGCTGTGTTTTTGTAAACCGGTCTTCGTCAGGAGGAAGTTGGGCCTTTGCTTTGGAGTAATTCAGTTCCTTATTTTCCCCGATGGCATATTGAATTCCAGCTAACAGGTGCTTCAGGTAGTTGGCTTCGGCATAACTCTCATCAGTATGTCCAAGCTCTGTATAAAAAGACCGCCCGCCGTCATATTCATGGTACCAGCTCATGGGATGAAATGTCCCGTTGGTTCCGCCTTCGTAAGATGACTCGTCAATCGTAATCAGCACGTGATTATCGGGGTTCAATTTTTTGAAATTGTATAACTCATCCGTCCGTTGCCACACTGTATCGGTAAAGAATTGGGTAGCCGGAAAGTTCTTGTCTTTGATAATGAACCTGGCTTGTTGTGTTTTGGGATGGCCATTGAAATACGCACCGACCAGTCGTCCGTACCAACCCCAGTCATATTCCGTATCGGTGGCGGCATGCACTCCCACAAAGCCTCCACCCGACTGAATGTACCGTTCAAAAGCCGCTTCCTGCCTGTAATCGAGAACATTTCCCGTAGTGTTTAAAAAAATTACCGTGGAATATTTTTTGAGCGAGTCTTCCGAAAATCGATTTGAGTTGATCGTGGTGTCCACATCAAAGCCATTTTCAGTTCCCATTTTCTGGATCGCCGCTATGCCGGCAGGGATCGAAGCATGGTGAAAGCCTAAGGTTTTTGCAAACACCAGGACCCTGGGCTTTCCTTCTCTTTTCTTATCGCAGGAAACATAAACCAGGG
>DATHFS010000609.1:0-7165 GCA_035317975.1 Cyclobacteriaceae bacterium
CGAAAATCCATTATTGTTTTATCATTGGAAGCTTGGAATAAAAGCATGATTGGATAATACGAGCCGTATGAAGGGAGACTTTCACGTACGGTTCTTGGAGCGGCTTGGGCTGAAATGCCCTTGCCTACTCGACTGTTTGCGGGGGATGCGGGCGGTGACACCAACAAGCTTCGGGTGAAAACAAGCTAAATTAATTCCGCACCGATCAATTACGAAACGGGACGGATTTTTACGTTAAATTTAACAATACATTAATAAAGTGAATAGGTCACCAAGACCCGAACTACGCATCATTGGGTACATGGGATGGAGCCAGTACATCGCTGACCTGCTGCCACTGGAATATCCTCTGAATTTAAAATCAGAAAAATAAATACCTACTTCTTACCCTCCCATCCGCCTTCTCCCAACAAAGGCACAAAAGCAAAGTAGTCAAACTCCTCCTTCACCAGCTTACCCTTGGTGTTCGTAAGTCTGACCATGGTCTGCTTCTCGCGGTTGCCTACCGGAATGACGAGTACTCCGTTTTCGGCGAGTTGGTCGGTGAGGGCAACGGGCACTACCGGGGCGCCGGCCGTGACAACGATTTTGTCAAAAGGAGCTTACGCCGGAATTCCTCTGGAACCGTCGCCGTGAAAGAAATAGGGACGATATCCCATGGCGGGAAGAAAGTCCCGGACTTTTTCAAACAGTTTGCGGTTGTATTCAATCGTGTATAGCCTGGCGCCCAGTTCCAGCAAGATACAGGCCTGGTAGCCCGAACCCGTGCCGATCTCAAGTACCTTATCACCAGGCTTTACCGAAAGTTTCCCGGTCTGGAAGGCCACTGTGTAAGGCTGGGAAATGGTCTGACCCTCTCCGATAGGAAATGCCTTGTCTTCATAGGCATGGCTGAGCAAGGCCTCGTCAAAAAAAACGTGCCTGGGCACCTTTCCCACAGCACTCAAAATGGCCTCGTCCAAAATGCCTTTTTGACGCAGTTTTTTGACCAGTTTATTGCGCAATCCACGCTGCCTGTAATTGTCTTCAATCATGTCGAAATCATGCGAAAAAAGCCATTTTTTAGGCCGAAACAAAGTTTTGGGAAAATTGTAGGAAAAGTGAAACCGAAGCCTCTATTTTGGGGTTCTCAAAAACACAGTTAGAAACTATTTTGCCATAGCGTTCACCTGTGTGTACCGGTCCCTACAGTAGGGGTGGCAAAACCACCCACTACTGTACGGGCAGGTTAATTCTCTCCGGTACGATTTCACACTTCATTATTCAAAATTCAGCGTTCAATATTCATTATTTGAATTTGGAATTCTAGAATCCAATCAGAACAAAGGGTGCCCAGAAATACGGCGCTGCGTATTTTCCTTCGTTGATCATTTTGACCTTTGCCTGCTGCAGCGTTTCCCGGAAATTCCTGGTCTTGTGTTGCAGCATGATGGTATAAAAATCAGTCATCAATTGTGACGTCGACTCGTCGGCTACACTCCAGAACGAAACGATAATGTTTCTGGAGCCGGCATATACCAGGGCGCGGGAAAGGCCAATCACACCTTCGCCTTTTGAAAATTTTCCAAGACCTGTCTGACAGGCAGAGAGTATGGTTAAGTCGGCATTGAGCCGGAGATTATAGATCTCACCGGCAAAGAGGTTGCCATCGTCCTTCTTTCCGTTTTGCAAATATATCCTTGAAAGTTCAGGGTCCGTTTCGTCCACAATTCCATGGGTAGCAAAGTGAAGATAATTGAAGTTAGTCAATGCCCCCGACTTGACCAGCTCCTCACTTGCGTCAGAAAATTTGGCGACGGAGGTGCTGTTGCCGGTGAACAAATTGGCAATGGCGTTGACTTCTGTCTCCGTTCCCGGCAGGTCATCGAGGTTGTCGTTATCCGGAAACCGGATCGGGGCGCAGAGGAAGATCGAAAAAGGTGATACTGCGATCGGCGACTTGGATTTTTGCGCAAGAAGTCCGGCTGAGAATTCGTAACTGACGGCAAACCTCTTTACCACGAGGGGCATCGAGGAATACGCTGTAGCGTTGTTCCTTTTGTAATAAAGGGCTTCAAAGGGCACGGTCCCGAGCCTTCCGGAAGGGATGATGACTAAATTGGTGATGGCATCCGGAAGGGTTGGGATCAGAACACTGGAAAGGAGGGAAGCCGATTCCCGGTAGGTAGTGAGCTCATTGTAAAACAGACTGTTGGTTAATCCCTTGGCGTACTTGTCAAAGTCAGGTGGCAACGTGAGATTCCTGATCCTGAATCGGGTTTGTGTAAGGATGAACTGATATATCCGTTTTCCCTTCTCTGCAATAAAGTAGGAGATGATCGCTGTCTTTCGATCCAGTAATTTTTGGAGGTCTTCGACGGTGGGAGAGGACGAATTGAATTTCAGGTTGAAATAATTGGGGTAGTCCGTCTCCAGTTTTTTCGTAAAGGCATCGTATTCACGATTCGTCGTGAAGAGGGTTTGGCGCAGGCGTTTTTCTTCTTCTACCGCTGGCTTTTGTGAAAGTTTTTGGGCCAGGAAGGCAATGGTCGCCTTTACCTTGTTCTCCTGTTCAATCAACTCGTTGGGAATTCCTGCGAAGGACTTTGCTTCGGCCTCAGCGATCGATTCCTGTAATACAGCAGACTTACTCTTTTCTGCAAAGTAGAAGGCCACTTCCCGGTAGTGTTTGAAATCGACCGACATTTCACTGATGGCCTGCGCTATCCTCACGCCGTCTTCGTATACTTCGTTGGCGGATTCGCCGAGCGCGATCTTATCTTGTTCATCGGAACTGTGATGACGGATGTAGTCGATCAGGCTGTCGCAACCGGAAAGACAGGAAAGAGCCAGCCGAAGGTCTTCCATTTTCAATGTCCTTCCGTAATGCTTCGATTCCAGCGCCTGCGCCTTCAGCCGCAAGGAATACAATAGTACTTTACCGTTATAAAACTCACTGACGTTTGGATTTTGTTCGATCGTTGCCTTGTCAAACGAAGGAGAATTCGAGATCAGGGCTTCCTGAAAGGATTTCAACGCTTCATCAAACAAGTTGTCATTCAATTGCAGCGTGCCGATCTGGTTTAGGACGGAAGCAATGTCCGGATGCTTGTGTCCGTACGATTGTTTATAGAGGTCCAGCGCTTTAAGAAAATAGTTCAATGCTGCCTTCTTGTCACCCATCCTGATGTAGGTTAGTCCGAGATTGACAAGTGCGGAGGCCTGGTTGGGATGGCCATTCGGATATACTTTCTTCCAGATGGCTAATGCCGTTTCGAAATTATTGACGGCATCGCCATACAGTTCAAGCTGCCGGTACATTGTTCCAATGTTGTTGGAGGCGATGGCAATTTTGCGGTGCTCTTTGCCGTGTATTCTTTGATAAATGGTGAACGCCTTCTCATAATAGGCGAGGGCCTTATCGGCATCGGTGGAACTGTACACAAGGCCAAGGTCATTGTAGGATGCCGCTACCTCTTCACTGCTTTCACCGGACAAACGCTGGCGGACCTGAAGGGCGATCAATCCATTTTCTTCGGCCTGGTTAAGTTTGCCGGTAGTCCAATATAACAATGCCAGGTTGGCCAGGCAGCGCGCCGATTCCCGGGTGTTCGCGTTTCCAGACTCCTGGAATTTAGTAAGCGCCTCCTGAAGGTTGGTCAGTGCTAAATCATTCCTTGCCTTATTGAGATATAGAAATCCTAGGTTAGTTTGGGTAACGGCTTCTAAAAACCGGTCCCCCTGGCTCTTGATTTCGTTGAGGACTCGTTCCGCTTCATCCAGTTTTCCTTGCGTAATTGCTATTTCTGCAGTCTTGTTGGCGAGTAAGACTATCGTTTTATTATCCTGATTCGATTTCACAGATTGGTTGATAAGCGATCCTGCCTCATCATACCGTTCATCTGAAACGAGGGAGTCGATTTTGAGAAAAACGGATTGCTGGCAGATCGCTTCAGGCGAAATGAAGGCTATGCTCATCAGGAGAAGGAGCTTCCTAATCATTAGAAGCGATAGCTATAGGTAAATGATACGACACCCTCACGCGACAACCCATCTGGGTTCCAAGGTCGCCGAATAAAACGGTTCCCAACGAGCAATTTCACCCCGGACTTCACATTAAAATTATATCCCAACGTGTAAATACCGGAAAGGGCGAGGCCGTCACTTCCCTGAACTTGTGTAGTCGGTCCTTCCGTTCTGGGCGGTCCTAGATTCGGGATGGCGACTTTGTCTTTGGTAATTCTCCAGATGGGAAGCAACCCAATGCTTGCATTGAATCGTGAAAGGCGGAAGTTCCGTTCTACCCGTAGCATAATGTCTTTTCCGCGTTTAAGCAAATTCGACTCCGCATAGTGCTTAACATAGCTAGCATTTGGACCGCCCTCCCATTCACCCCACCAAAATCCATTCTGGTTGGCTTTGAGGGCTTGCTGGTACCCGGCTGCCAGCAACCACTTTCGGTTAACCATGGAGGCGCCGAAAATCAAATCGTATGTGCCAAGGCTTGTCTGATAATACATCGGGAGACTTTTTCCGTTAAACTGCTGCTTGTCTCCATTGTTGCTGGGCAGCTTTGTGCCGACCGTAAGATTGACGTCAAAGGCATCGCTGCTGATAACATTCCGCGTGAGGCTCAAGGAAATATCGCTCAGACTTTGGTATGTACCCAGGTGACCACGGGCGACTTGGTATGGGATTTTTGCCTGGACGATGTATTTGCTGCCCAGACCGATGTTGGCTTCAATCGTGGACACCCAGATCGTATTATTGATGTGAGTATGACCATAATACTGACTGAACTCGATGGAGCGCAACTTGATTTTGAGTCGTTTGTTGTAAGGTTGGTCGGGCTTCATGGCGCCCATGGTACAGAACCCCGCGTCGCTGCAGCCTTGGGAAAAAACCATCGCGGATTCGAGAAGGAAACACACAAGGAGAACTATTTTCTTCGGAGGCATGGTTCGCTAAGTTAGGAAGCGGGAGTCCATTATCAAAAGCAGGATCGCAGATTAAGCGGATTATTGGATTACACTGATTTCGCTATGGCTAATAGCCTGCCCCGATTTCTTTTTCGATGTCATCCCCCACCTACGCGAAGCGCTCTGACTACGCTGAGGCAGCTTCGTCAGACACAGTTCGGTGGGCAGGCGGCTGCGCACCCGTTGTCTATGAAATGCCGCTTGCGCATGAGCCGGGATCCCGGCTTAAAGGCTACACCTTTTCAATGGAATAAAGCCCTTGCTAGCACCGGACTCACACTAAAAATGGCCGAATCTGTGGCTGCTTCTTACGCTATCCTCCAAAAAAAAACCTCCCATTTTAATATGGAAGGTTTTGTTTTCAAGACTTACGAACGACTTACATCCCCAGGGACTGATTCTCAATCGAAGCCAACTCGATCAGCTTCTCGTATTCAGCCGGGTTCAGATCGTTGAAGAAGTAATGGATCGGATTAACATGCACTCCATTGATAAAAACTTCATAATGAAGGTGGGGGGCAGTCGACAGACCGGTATCTCCTACGTAGCCAATCAATTCGCCGCGTTTTACGCGTTGACCCTGGCGAACAGCAAAACCATGCATGTGGGCATAGCGCGTACGGAACCCAAATCCGTGATCAATCCCGATCGACTTTCCATAACCGCTGAAATTCACTTCCACCCGGTCGACCAGGCCATCGGCCGTTGCATAAATAGGCGTCCCAATGGGAGCGGCAAAATCAACACCCGTGTGCATCTTCTTGACCTTATAAATAGGATGAATACGAAGGCCGAAACCGGAAGCCAGGGCAATCAATGCTTTGTTGGCCACGGGTTGAATAGCCGGAATGGCAGCAAAAAGCTTTTCTTTACTTTCTGCCAATTGGACTACTTCATCCTGGGATTTGGATTCGATATAGACCTTCCGTCTCAGCTTATCAACGGCCGTGTGGAGTTTCAATATGATATCTTCGTGGACCGTATTCTTTTCTTTAATATCAGAATACCGGTCGACACCCCCTACGCCTGCTTCACGGATCGATTTTTCAATAGGTTCGGCGCCCAAAACGACTCGATAAATGTTGTCGTCGCGGTGCTCCATGTCTGCTAATTGTTGATTCAGGTTATTGACTTCTTTTTGAGCGCTTTCGTAATAGAATTCCATCTCCTTCACCTCGTTCTTCAACAGCAGTTCTTTTGGGGATTCGAAATAGTTGCCATGGATCAGAAAGAGCCCTACCGCCATCGCCAGGGTCAACAGAAATATCCCCAGGGTGTTGAGGAATATGTCCCCTGTCGTGGTTTTGACACGCTCGTACTTGCAGGTTTCAGTGTCGTAGTAGTATTTAATTCTTGCCATAGTCTCCTTTTAAGCAGGCTGGGGCCTGAATGCTTTCATTACTGTTTCATTGCATTCCAGGTACGGACCCCCCAAAAGGTCAATACAATAGGGAATTGCAGGGAAAATCGCGTCCAGGCATTGCCTGATGGCTTTCGGTTTTCCGGGCAAATTTACGATTAAAGTTTGATTTCTTATACCTGCCGTTTGCCGGGATAGGATAGCCGTAGGCACGAACGTGAGACTTTTTGAACGCATCAATTCCCCAAACCCGGGTAACATCTTGTTGCAAACGGTCTCCGTGGCTTCCGGGGTTACGTCGCGAAGGGCAGGACCGGTGCCTCCCGAAGTGATGATCAGGCAGCATTTTTTATCGTCGGCCATCGAAATAAGTGTCCGCTCGATCTCCGGTTGTTCATCGGGGATCACTGCGTATTCCTGTTCCCATGGACTCTTCAAATATTCCGTCAAGGTGGCAACAATGGCTTTTCCCGGGATGTCTTCATATATCCCGCGGCTCGCTCGGTCGGATACGTTAATTATACCAATGCGAATTACTGAATGGTTCATGTTTCAGATTTAAAGTTTAAAGAGAATACGCAACCTTGAACGTTAAACTTTAAACCTAATATTTTCAGATCGTCCTTTCTTAAACACCATCCGACCTTGCTTCTTGCCCTTTCTCAATTCTCTCTGTTGTTCTACCGGCAAGGCGATGATCTCTTTGCATGATTCCGAACAGCAGCCATTGAACTGTTTGGTGCAGTGTTCGCACTGAAGGAAGAGCAGGTGGCATGCTTCATTCCGGCAATTGACATGGGTGTCGCAGGGACGGCCACATTGATGGCACACACTGATGATTGTATTG
>DATHFS010000610.1:0-4135 GCA_035317975.1 Cyclobacteriaceae bacterium
TGGGATTATCCAGGATATTTCCCTTTTTATCCCGCTCCACACAACCACTAAAAAGAAAGGCCATGCTCACCATGAACAGGAAATGTGCTTTGGCGCCCATGATCCTTTATCCTAGCGAGTTTCTTTGATAAATCCGATAACCCCGGATAATGCCGTAGGCCACCAGGATCGTCCCCAAAGGAATCGAATACGTCTCCGGAATGTGGAAGAGCTGCTCAGACTTCCATAGAATAGCGATGCCCAGACAGACATACACGAGGGCCATGAACCCCTGGAAGTATTTCAGAATCACCTGGAAGGTCGGCCATTTATATTCCGATCCTGTTTTCATATCCGCTCTTTATTCTGAAAATGCTCCTTATTCGTTATTCTGAAATTGTGCCTGCCCCGACACTCGTCGGGGAAAATTCTGACTAATCGGCCAGCTTAAAGTTGACCGGGAGGACGAACCGAACGCGTACCGCTCTGCCGTTTTGTTTGCCGGGCTTCCATGGTGGCATCATGCTGATCACACGGGCTGCTTCTTTATCACAATCCACGCTAATCCCCTTAATTGGAGCTACGTCCGTGATGTGACCGTCGAGATTGACGACAAATCCAATAAACACCCGGCCTTCGGTACCCATTCTCCGGGCTTGCGCGGGGTACTTCATATTTTTTTGAATGAATTTCATCATCGCCTCCATGCCACCCGGGAATTCAGGCTGCTGCTCAACGACGGTGTAAATCTGGTCGTCTCCGTTGTCTACCACCTCTTTAACGGGCTCCTCAAAGACAACGGTCTCCGGACCTTCGGTCGTTTCCGTACTTACTTCAACTTTCTTGATTTCTTCAATGGTCGGAATCTCCTCCTCGACGACTTCTTCCTTGGTTACTTTAGGAGCAACATACTTCAGGGTCTTAACGGGAGGGGGTACTTCCACCCGGGGCGGTGGCGGTGTGTTGGGCATGATTGGAGGGGGTTGGTCCAGCGTTACAATCCTGCTCAAATCTTTCTTCGTGTCGTGGTCCGCGTCCTTGGAGCGAAATAATTCGGCCAGGGTCGGACCGGCAATCACCAGCACGGCCAGCAACAACATGATGGCGGAGGCCATGATCACATGTTTGTTATAGATCTTCCGGATAAAATACGCTCCGTATTCCTTATTGCGGTTCTCAAACACAATATCCTCCCACTTAGCGGGAGAGGGAATAGTTCCTTCCGTTTTCATATCTGTATGTCTTTGATTAATTCCTTGTCAACCGGGGTCACATCTACAATAGCATATCGCTGAATGCTATTGATAGCCATTTCATCCAGAATGTCCACCATGTTCTTGTATTTGGATTCATCCAGCGACTTGATCAATACAATCAATTTTGGGATATCCCTTTTCTTTTCCAGCAATAGCTTGCGGATGCCTGTGTGTGAAAAATTGGTCACTTTGACTTCCGGGTCGGTGATTCCGATATACCAGAAAATCTTATCGTTTTTTCCCATGACCAAAGTCAAAACGTGCTTTTCATTCACCTTGGGTGGCTCCTTTTCGTCCTCCTCCGGCATCGTGATTTCCATTGTCTGGGGCTTGTTCAGGGTGGTGGTCATCACAAAGAAGGTGAGCAAAAGGAATGCTAAATCCACCATGGGGGTCATGTCGATCCGGGTAGAGGTTTTCTTACTTCTGATCTTTCCTCCCTTTTTACCACCGCCGCCGCCTTGCGTTATTTCTGCCATGTGCTTCTGTGTTTAAATGTTATTAATAAAATGCAATCAGGAAGATTCTTTTTCCTCGTTGGTGATCAGGTTAAACCGGTTCACCTTTCTGTCGATCAGCGTTTTAATGACTTTCTTGACGGTCGGAAAGTCGGCATCCCTGTCCCCTTTGATGGCAATCCGCAACATGCGATTGCTTAACCTGGACTCCAGGACCCAGTCCGCCAGTTCATTGTGCAGGGAGTCGATGGGAATCCCCGTTTGTTTTACCAGCTTTCGATCCTCCGGACTCATGTCCAGAAACTGTTTCATGCTCCCGATGGGTAGCCCAACGCTTGCTCCCATGACAGCGAAGGAATGCTGCTCGGTTTGGTCAAACTCAACCCCATACTTTGTGCCCATTTTCTGCAATACGGCGGCGCGATTGTATTGGCCGTCCATGTTAAAAAAAACAAGGCCGTCCTTGGAAACCATGATCGTTAGGATGTTCGTGTCCGGGATCTTGATCGTCGATGTCGAGGATGGCGTATCCACAGGAACGGGCTCTTCGGCCGCAAACTTCGTGGTGAGCATAAAAAACGTAACCAGGAGAAACGCCAGATCAACCATGGGGGTCATGTCGAGTGACGGTGTAGCTCTGTGTGGTCTTACCTTTGACATAACGTTAAAATTTCGGTTAAATCAGGATTTAGCCTGGGTTGAGAAATTTTGAATAATACTGAAGCCCGCCTCATCGATACCATAGGTAAGCGAATCAATAGCACTGGTAAAATAATTGTATAAAATAATAGCGACAGCCGAAGTACCGATACCGAGAGCGGTATTGATCAAGGCTTCAGAAATACCGTTTGCCAGGGCTACTGCATCCGGGGAGCCGGCTTGGGCCAACGCGGCAAAGGCCCGGATCATACCCATTACCGTACCCAACAATCCCATCAGGGTTGCTATGGAGGCGATGGTGGCAATGATCACCAGGTTCTTCTGTAACATGGGCATTTCAAGCTGCGTCGTTTCTTCAATGTCCTTTTGGATGATCTGAACACGCTTATCGATTTCAATGTTGCTGCTCTTGGTAAGTTCTGCGTATTTGGAAAGACCCGCCTTTACCACATTGGCAACCGATCCTTTTTGACGGTCGCACTCGGCCATAGCCTGGTCAATATTATTCGATTCCACCAGGGCCTTGATTTTCCGTACAAATTTTTCGACACTGCCTTTGCCTTTGGCGCTGCTGATCGTGAAATAGCGCTCAATTGAAAACGTAATGACCATCATGGCCAATGCAATCAAGAACCCAACGATGGGCCCTCCCCTGTATACAACACCAAAATAATCGCCGGGCAGCGGATGGCCTGTATTGTCACCCCCCTGGAAATGGCTGGGATCGCCCAATACGAGATAGAAAATGAGGTACGCAATAACAATTTCCAATGGGATCACTACTGCTGCAAATACCGATTTAAGACTTTCTCCTAATGAACCGGAACTTGATTGTTTTGGATTTTTCATAGGTCTAGGGTAAATGTTATATAATAATTGATTAAGGGTTTAAAAGTCACAAAAAAGTCAATAAACAGTATTTTTTGGGGAGATAAAAATACACAGAATTTCAAAATCACAATGGCCCTGGTAGGCCTATATTTTTACCCCTGCCCCTTAAACAATCTCTTTTGCCTACGCCAAGCCACCAAAACAGGGATTGCCGTCAAAACAATCATCCCGGCAACAATCGCTTCAAGATGATCGGTCAGGGTCGGAAACATATTTCCAAGTCCGTAACCGGCAAATAACATCGTTGAAATCCAGATTGTTGCCCCAATTATATTAAACAAAATGAATTTATTATAATTAATATGTGCTAATCCCGCAAAGATCGGGACAAATGTTCTTATGATGGGTAAAAACCGCCCCAGAATAAAGGCCCACATCCCGTACTGGTCGTAAAAGCCCCGGGTCATGTCCAGGTATCTCTTCTTGTAAAAGAAATTCTCTTTCCGCTGGGCCAGGTAATTTCCAGCCCGGCTGCCAAACCAGTACCCCAACATGGACCCTGAGGCAGCGCAGGCAATCAGGAGCGGCCATAGCAGGAGGATGTTGATGTCTAAATATTCGGTACCGCTCAAAAGCCCGGCTACGAAAACCAACGAATCCCCGGGCAGGAAGAATCCAAAGAATACTCCCGTCTCCATGAAGATGATCACCAGCAGCAGGGTGATTCCCCCATAGCGAATAATGGATTCGGGATTGAAGATATCCGGAAAGGATAGAATAGCTGCCACTTATAAAGTTAGATTAAATATTCCGGTTCACGCCATCACTTTCTTTGGGAGCTCCGGTTTCTTTGCCGGTTCTGGTTTCCTGTCAAAGTCAAGAACAATCGGGGCCGCGATGAAAATGGACGAATACGTACCAATCACGATCCCCACCAGCAACGCAAAAGAG
>DATHFS010000611.1:0-2580 GCA_035317975.1 Cyclobacteriaceae bacterium
TTGTTCTGACATAAGGGTTACTGGGTACTGGTTACTGATCACTGGTTCAAATGTAGGTCGTCGAGAGCTTAAATCCCAAGCTCCTCGCGGTGTTTTTTAAGCGTCTCAATTAGGAAGCCAATATGTTCCGGAAGGTCTACCCCGAATAGCTCCGCTCCTTTGTACACTTCGTCGCGGTCCACCTTCGCCGCAAATCCTTTGTCTTTGAGTTTCTTCACGACCGATCTGGTTTCCAGGCTGGTGATCCCATCCGGGCGAACCTGGCAACAGGCAACAATAAAACCCGTGAGTTCATCGCAGGCCAGAAGCGCTTTGTCCAGCAGCGTGTCATAGGGAACATTCCAGTGTGTATAGTGGGCTGAAATAGCGTGGGCGATACGTTCTTCGCCAAGGGTGCGAAGTTTTTCAACGATAACGGCGGGATGTTTATCGGGATAGGCCTCATAATCGGCATCGTGAAGCAGCCCTGCAATGGCCCACTCATCTTTGTTTTCCCCCAGCTTCTCTGCGTACGCTTCCATCACCAATTCTATTGTGCGCATATGGCGTCGCAAGCTGGTGCTCTGGGTCATCGATTCCAGCAGGGATTTTGCTTCAGAACGCTGCATCCGTGTTTTTGGAATGCCTGCGTTTAGTAAAAAGGAGATTGAACATGGACACCACCACGATGGTGGCGAGCAATATGATCGTAATGATCATACGGGTATTATGAAGTTCGAGGGTCTTGATTTTATCCTCTTTTTTCAAGGCTTCCATTTCCTTTTCTTTTTCCTGGATATTGAGCGCCATTTCCATTTGTGCAATTTTGCGGCTGCTTTCTTCGCCGTAGACTTTCTCCCGTATCGCATCGTATTGCATCATCCACTCATAGGCATCCTTCATCTTCCCTTGCCGGGCATAGTTGGCAGACAGGCTTTTATAGATTTGCGGTTCAAACAAGGTGGCTTGCAATGATTTGGACAATGACAAGGCCGAATCAAGATACGCCTGTGCCTTCGCGCCTTGCCCCGCTTTGGCATATACTTCGCCCAGGTTGGCCGTGATCGTAAGGATCGTCAGGTTGTTATTCTCCTGCCTTGCAATTTCCAGGGCGCGCCCGTAATATTCTATGGCGCGCTGATAGTTCCCCTGGCGGAAATACAAATTGCCAATGTTGTTCAACGGATCGGAGAACATCTTTCCGCTTTTGGTGCTCAATTGCCAGGCCTCTGTATAATAGTTCAATGCCTGCTCATACAATTGGAGATCGCTGTGTAAGTTACCCAGGTTGTTCATCGAGCCGATGATCTTTTGCTGGTCGCCCAATTCATTGAAGGTCTTGTGCGACTCTTCAAAATACTTCATCGCCTGGCCATAATCTTTTTTTAAGGTGTAGATGTTGCCAATGTTATTTTTGCTCGTCGCCGTCCCCTCTTTATTTTCGAGGGTTTCGTAGATCCGGAGCGACTGCAGATAATATTCGAGGGCCTTGTCAAGGGCACCCTGGTTGCGGTAAGCGATGCCCAGGTTATTGTAGGATGCCGCCATGCCCTTGCGGTCGTCAATTTGTGTGGCAAGCGATAGCGCCTCCCGGGTGTAGCCAGTGGCCTTGACCGGATCGGCGTTAAGATAAGCGCGGAAAAGCTCATTGAGGGTCTTTACTTTCAAGTCACCCTTGGCTGTCTTCAGCACATTTTCAAGACTATCCGCCTGGTTGCCTGCCATGGCGAGGCTACCTAAAAGCAGCATGAAAAGTGATAAAAAAGGCCTTTTCATAGGAAGAGGTTCGTTAGATGGCGTTAAAATAAGACTTAAAAATGAAAGCACCATTCCTGTAATTGCTATAGAATGTTATTCATAATCTACTGACCTTGAAACGATAAAGCCGGACTATGAAAAAAAGCATCCTTGCGGGCCTGGTGATTCTCTTTTCGGTGCCGGGGTTTTCACAGACTACCCCTGAAACCATTGCCGTCATGGTACCCGTCACCCAACTCTTTAAGGGGATGAATCTCGGAGACAGTGCAAAGGTGCATAGCGCATTTGTAAACGAGGTTACATTTGTAACGGTGGCGAAAGACAAAAACGGCAAGCCCGCGCTCATCCCGGAACCTCTGGATCAATTTCTCGTGGCTGTGGGTACTCCCCACGAAGCGACCTGGAACGAGCCGATCTGGGATGTTGTTATTCACGTCGATGGAATTTTTGCCCAGGTATGGGCGAAGTATGCGTTTTACCTTGACAAGAAATTCAGTCACTGCGGTGTGGATGCATTCCATCTTATTAAAGGGGAGGATGGTCAGTGGAGGATATTTCACCTGGCCGATACACGACAACGCGAGGGATGTGTTGTCCCGGGGGTCATCGGTAACCAATTTAAATAGTGTTGAAGTGTTTAAGTGTTGAAGTGTTGAAATGTTTGAGTGTTTAAGTGTTTAAGTGTTTGAGTGTTGAAGTGGGGGATCGCCAGGTGAATGACTCAACCCAGGAGCTATGAGACAACAATTGATTGTGCTGGTGTGGTGACCTTGGGAATCACAACTTCAACACTTCAACACATCAACACTTAAACACATTGATGTAGGGAATCCCCTCCCAACT
>DATHFS010000612.1:0-2553 GCA_035317975.1 Cyclobacteriaceae bacterium
CGCCTCAAACAAAATGTCACTTTCATTTACTGCTCTCACCAGCGCCCAGGGGGAAAGCGACCGGATCACCCGGAATCCATAATGATCCTCTCCCGGTGTTACAGTAAAAACCGTCACGTCATGCCCCATTTCATGCCATTGCCGTGCCAGGCCAAACATGATATTCTCTACCCCGCCAATCTTAGGAGGAAAGTATAACGAAACCATTACAATTCTCATGTAATTTTAAACTTCCCTTTGTATTTGAACTCTATGCGGAAAGGTCCTCGACTGAGTATTAATCATGCCTCATCATTCAAATCAAAAGAATCACAGTTCAGACAATTTTCGCCACAAAAGCGTTATTCCCTAAACAGGACCCCGATGCCTTGCCCATCCTGATCATAGCTCTCAACAATCTCTGTGAAAGAACCGGATTTCTTTATTTCCTCCCAGTATTTCGGCACATCCCCCGCCCACATACCGGTGTACTCGTTGCGTCTCGCTAAGTAATCCGGAATAATATCATGAAAGCATATCACTCCTCCATCGCTTACCAGGGTGCGGTATAATTCGAAGTCCTTTTTTACTCCCTCGTAGCGATGGTCCCCGTCAATAAAAAGAATATCCACTCTTTTGCCGTTCAGAATCTTCTTAACCTGTTCAATCGTATTTGCCGCATAGGAACTACTATTAATGAAATGAGTTTCCTTACCATTAAGAAAAAAACGGATCTTACTCTTGTTCTTAACATAAAGGTCTATTCCAATAACCGTTTTTATAGAAGGGAGACTACTGGCCAGAAGTAAATTCGTTCCACCATTGGCCGTGCCGATCTCACATATAATCAGGGGGCTTAATTTCTTATTTTCAATGAAACGAAGCAGGCTCGTGATCTCAAATTTGCTTTGATGAACGCCGAGCAATTTGTTGCATATTGTATGTTTCTCTTCTATGCCTTTGGCTTGTTGAAGCATTTCTCTTTGGGCATATTTCTTCTTAGAAGACCAAAACAAGATCGCCTTCACTTTATCTTTGAGGATAGCAATCCTTTCCCTGTTATTTGTTCCGTACTTCATTTAAAGCGAGTTTCAATTTGCCACAAAGGCGCTAAGACGCTAAGATTTTGTTTTAATACGGACTTGGGTAAATCCCAGAGAAGAAAAAAAGACCTTAGTGACTTGGTGCCTTAGTGGCAAAACAGGAAGAGACACTTAGTAGCCCTTGATCTCGTTCAACAGGATTTTCCGACCCTTTAACTTATCTGCATACACGGACTTGTCCCTTTTCAATAAGGCCTGCACATTAAGAGCGAGTATCTCCGTCCCGATCCTGGTGCTTAATAATACCTTAGCCAGCCACCGTGATTTAATAAATCCGTACTTCTCAAGTAATCGCCACCTGCTCCTGTGATAGATCAGCACGCGTTTATGATTCCTTGGGATGGAATTGCCTCCTTTGTGATAGATCTCAATTTCCCTGGTGAAAACTAATTTCCAGTTTGACCTGTGAATCCGCATGCTCAGGTCGTTATCAGCATCTAACACAGGAAAGTTTTTTTCATCAAAATAGCCCATCTCTTCGAGACATTGTTTCCTGAAGCTGACTGCACAGGAAAACGGTAATATTCTTTTTGTACTGAAAACATCCAGGTGTTTGAATTTGGAGTGCAGGTGCTGACCGGCGACGAACCCGATCAGCGAGGGCTCAAAATCAAAATTGCCTGTATCGCGGCCCATTTCATCAACGGTCTTAAATCCGACACAACCTACTGTATTATCTTCGTAAATATCGCTGAGCTTTTGAATGTATGAATTCACAGGGTGGGCATCCGAATCCAGCACAATAACAATTTCTGAGGTTGCCACTTTTAAGCCGGCGTTTAACGTTCTGGTATACCCTCGATTCTCAGGGTTTCTTATAATTCTTACTTTATCATCAAACTTATAGGGATTGGACTCGGGAGAACAGTCGTCAACAATGATCATTTCTTTGATATGACCGCCATCATAGTGAAGGTTCTGTTCAATACTTAATTTAACAAGGTTCCATTGTCCGTATACAGGAATTACAATTGATACACCCTTATACATTTTGTTTGGTAAGTGTATCGTAAATGATTTTTGCGTGATTTGCTGCGTTCCGGGATTGATACCATGAAAAAATGTTACCCGATAAATCGGTGTCATCAATCTTTATTCTATTAGTCAATATATCTGATGCATTAACGTAATGCATCCCCTTTATCAAACCATCTCTTGGTACCTGGGTATCAGAAGGAAAATTAATAATACTCATGCCATTACCTGCATAAGCTGCAAATATGCCTGATTTTCCGAATAGATGTTCAACGTACGACAAAAAACCAAATTGTGACGATTGTAAAACCGCAGCTACTTCACCAGATGAAAGTATTCCTTTTGCCTCAACACAAATATTTCCTAAGTTCCAGTATTGACTCATGTCACCGTTGCCAATATCAACGATTTTAGTTATGCCCAAAATGTGGCATACCTTTTCAATTTCCGATGGATTATGGTATACGGCCTCTCTCCTCCCCGCCGACCCGAAAAC
>DATHFS010000613.1:0-9803 GCA_035317975.1 Cyclobacteriaceae bacterium
TATTAGCTGTTTCTAAAACAGGAATGGTAATCATCTCGGACAAGGTCGATGACGTGCAGAACATTCATCCTAAATTCAAGAAGCCCGTTGGCGACAGGCTGGCCAATTACGCCCTCGGCGATACGTATAGGCTCCCCTTGCTGGGATACCAGTCTCCTGTGTATAAGTCAATGCAGGTGGACAAGGGTAAGGTCAGGATTTCGTTCGACTATGCCCAGATCGGTTTGATCAGCGAGGGCGGCCCTCCAACTCAATTCACGATTGCAGGTGAGGACAAGAATTTTGTGCCGGCCGTTGCAAAGATAGACGGCGGGACCGTCGTAGTGTCAGCCAAAACGGTAAAAAATCCCGTGGCCGTACGGTTCTGCTGGGATAACACTTCCATTCCCAACCTTTTTAATAAAGAAGGCCTTCCGGTATCGGCTTTTCGAACCGATAACTGGGAGTTGGATATGAGTCCCATTGAGGAGAAAAAGTAAGTGGGGAAGTGCTGAAGTGCTGAAGTGTTGAAGTGTTGATGTGCTGAAGTGTTTAAGTGGGGGGACAACTTAACGTAAAGAACCACACAACTTCAACACTTCCACACTTTAACACTTCAACACTGGGTTTGTGGGTGACAACCAAACGCAATGAACCACTTCCACACTTCAACACCTCCACACTTCAACACTTCCCACAACCTACATTCGCAACAGGTCGAGGTTCTTCCTCAATTGCTGTAAAGCCCGTATCGAGGCTTCCGGAATCACGCCGCTTTTATCAGGGGGGACATCCAGCAATAGGTTCGTTCCCCGCGAACGGGCGACCAAATACATGCCCAGCAGTTCTTCATCGCTGCGCGGCCGGTCGCCTTCTTTGAAAAACCATTCCTTACCAATAGGATCACACACTTCACCGGGCAAATAGTATTTTTTATTTTCGATCTCCCGCCATTTCAAATGCTTGGTTGCGCTGTTGGGCAAAAACCGTTCAAGGTTGATCACATCGCTTGGCCAGGCATAGGTGACATTATAAGTCGATCCGTCTCCGATTCCCGAATTCATAACCACCAGGGAATCCGGATGTTTCCCGGCAAGAAAATGATACAGGTCATTCCGGTAATCCCGTGGCAATACCCCCGGGATATCAATCCACCATTCTGCAATCTTTCCGTAATGGGAAGCGAGTTCATCCAACTGCTTCCATTGAAAAACCCGGTAGGCGGCAGAGGTATAGGCTTCGTTCCAGTTTGTCATCGATGGGGTGAGTGAACCCATCAGGTGATGATTGTCCCACGAGCAATAATAGAATCCGGGCAAGACGCCTTTGGATTCGCAGGCTTTTACAAAAGCCTCCACCACATCAGTTCGGTTACTGCTGTTTCCCACATGATAATCGGTATGCCGGCTCGGCCACAAACAAAATCCAGGAACATGCTTTGTGGTCAGGATCGCATATTTCATTCCCGCGTCTCTTGCCACTCCGATCCATTGATTAACATCCAATTTGTCGGGCTTGTAAAAAGAGGCAGGCTTATCTCCGCGCGAGAGTTCCTCGCCATCGTAGGTATTCATTCCAAAATGAATGAACATTCCATATCCCAGGGCTTCCCATTGATTTAATTTTTCAATACTTAATCGTTGACTGCCAGGTTCGTTTCCGGGCTCTGGAATAGCTGTCGAAACAATTATGGGCTGGGATCCTTTCGCATGCAATGCATTGGGAAGAAACGAGCTTAGACCCAGTGTTGCTCCCAGCCGCAACAAATTTCTCCTTGAAAAAGAATGCTCCAGGTCTGGCATGACAAGTTTTACGTCAGCGTCTATTTTGTGTCAATAAAGGTACAAAACAAAAAAGTCATCCTGCTTTCTTGCAAGATGACTCCCTTGAAATGAATTTTAGCCTCTGTCGGCGAAAATTCTCAAATTCTGAAAATTCTGATTAGGCGACCTGGGCTTCCAATTTGGAAGAAAGCACCGACTTCGGTACGGCCCCGATTTGCTTGTCTACGATCTGCCCTTTCTTAAACACGAGTAAGGTGGGAATGCTGCGCACACCATAGCGCGCTGTAACGTTGGGATTCTCGTCGACGTTGAGTTTGGCGACAACGGCCCTGCCTTCGTAGTCACCGGCCAGTTCTTCTACTACCGGTCCGATCATCTTGCAAGGGCCACACCACTCTGCCCAAAAGTCCACCAAAACCGGCTTATCACTGTTAATTATGGAATCAAAATTTGCATCTGTTAGTTCAATTGTCTTGCCCATGAGTGTCGTTTTATGAGGTTTCTGTTTATGTCCAATGAGGGAACACAAATATAGATCAAATTAGTTCACTCAATATACAATCTCTACTTCTACCTCGGGGATTCTCCTGATTTTGCTCACCATCTCGTTGACGGGTTTCACGCGGAACTTCCTCGAAAGTAATTCCAGGCTGATATTTTCTCCCTCGTCGCGGAGCTTCAGATAGAGTGGCGTCCCCCCGCTGTATTCCTGACAGAGCTTTTCGATTTGAGTAATCAATGCTGGGTTAATCGAAACGGCATTCATCCTGAGCTGGAGCCCCTTGGTACGTTTGGCCCCCAGTTCATTTAACAATTCCATATTCCGGATCTTGAATTCCAGGTTTTGTTCGCCCCAGCTTTTGCGCACCACACTCCCCTCGATAAACAAAAACAATCCGGGCATGAGGAACGACTTGAATTTGAGGTAGTCCTCGCTCCAGAGCATAAATTCAAATTTGCCGGAGTAGTCTTCCATGATCATTTTGCCAAACGGCCTGCCGGTTTTGGTGAGGCGATGCTCTACCGTAGCGACGATCCCGCCCACTTTGAAATCTTTGCCTTCGGATTTATCTAATTCATTTAGTGCGGCCAGGGGGGCATTGCAAAAACTGTCCATTTCAAATTTGAAATTGTCAAGGGGATGACCGGAGATGTACACGCCTACCACTTCTTTTTCAAAGTGCAGCTTCTCAATTTCACTGAACATCTCCACCGGATCCACCTTGGGCGGCGGCATTTCGGTACCGGTGCTTCCGCCAAACAAACTGGCTTGCGCACTCATCGTTTCCTGCTGTAGCTTATTGGCGTAACGGATCACTTTTTCGGTCAGTGAAATATCGCCTTCCCTGGCATATACATAGTGGCGTCGGTGGAATTCTTTGAAACAATCGAACGCGCCCGACAAGGCGAGGCATTCGTAGGTTTTCTTATTTACCGAGCGGAGACTCATACGCCGGGCAAAGTCAAAGATATCCTTGAACGGGCCGTGTGCTTCGCGTTCAAGGATGATCGCCTCCACGGCGGCTTCGCCTGCTCCCTTGATGGCACCTAACCCAAAACGGATCTGTCCGACTTTATTTACTTCGAAGAAAACACCGGACTCATTGACATGCGGTCCGAGCACCTCGATGCCTTGCTTGCGGCAATCTTCGATGAAGTACGTAACATTCTCGAGGTTGTTCTGCGAATGCGTAAGGACGGCCGCCATGTAGTCGGCGGGATAGTTGGCTTTCAGGTACGCCGTGTGATAGGCGATAAGGGAGTAGCAGGTGGAATGAGATTTGTTAAATGCATATTGCGCAAACGCTTCCCAATCCTTCCAGATTTTGTCGGAGATGCGCTCATCGTGGCCATTCTTTTTGCAGCCTTCAATGAACTTGTCCTTCATTTTGTCCAGCACGTCCTTTTGCTTCTTCCCCATGGCTTTCCGCAGCACATCGGCATCGCCTTTGGAGAAATTGGCAAGTTTTTGTGACAGCAGCATGACTTGTTCCTGGTAAACCGTAATCCCGTAGGTATCCTTCAGGTACTCCTCCATTTCAGGGAGGTCGTACTTAATGGGTTCACGTCCGTGCTTCCGTGCGATGAAATTCGGAATGTATTCCATCGGCCCCGGCCGGTAGAGGGCATTCATGGCAATGAGGTCTTCGAACTTGTCGGGTTTGAGGGCTTTCAGGTAATTCTGCATCCCTTCCGACTCAAACTGGAACGTACCGGTGGTGTCTCCACGCTGATACAGTTGATATGTTTTCTGATCGGTGAGCGGAATTTTATCAATGTCGATTACAATTTCGTTCCTCTTTTTGATGTTTTTTATCGCTGTGGTGAGAATGGTAAGCGTCGTCAGGCCCAGGAAATCCATCTTCAGCATACCTGCGTTTTCCACCACACTGTTGTCAAATTGAGTGACAAGCATGGTGGAGTCCTTTGCAGTGGAAACCGGGACAAACTTAGTCAGGTCATCCGGGGTGATGATCACGCCGCAGGCATGCGTACCGGTATTGCGCAAGGAGCCCTCCAGAATGATGGCCTGCCTCAAAACGTCGGCCCGCTTGTCGGAACCCTTCCGGATCTCATTTAACTCATGGATTTCCTCAAACGCTTTTTCCAATGTGGTGCCGGGACGCTCCGGGACCATTTTGGCGAGTGCGTTGGATTCATTGAGCGGCAGTTCCATTACCCTCGCACAGTCGCGAATGGCGGACTTCGCTGCCATGGTGCCGTACGTGATGATCTGGGCAACCTGATTTTTGCCGTATTTTTCAATTACGTAATTCAATACTTTATTCCTGCCTTCATCATCAAAGTCAATATCGATATCGGGCAGCGAAACGCGGTCCGGGTTCAGGAAACGCTCAAAGAGAAGATCGTAGGCAATCGGGTCGACGTTGGTAATACCAGTGCAGTAGGCAACTGCAGAGCCTGCCGCCGACCCCCGGCCCGGCCCGACAGAGACGCCCATTTCCCGCGCCTTGTTTGTAAAATCCTGAACGATGAGGAAGTAGCCTGGATACCCCGTTTTCCGGATGGTCTCCAATTCAAAATCCAACCGCTCCCGGATCTCAGGAGTTACTTCGGCGTAGCGTCTTGCCGCACCTTCGTACGTGAGATGCCGTAGGTATTCATCTTCTGTCGAAAATCCCGTTGGAATTTCAAACTTGGGCAGGAACACATTGCGTTCCAATTTATAGGTCTCTACTTTTTCCAGTATCGCGCTGATCGTTTCAATGGCCTCCGGCAAATCGCGGAAAAGTGACTTCATCTCCTCCTGGGATTTGAAATAGTATTCATTGTTGGGAAGACCATATCGCTTGCCTCTTCCTTCTCCAATGGGGGTTGATTTGAATTCGCCTTCTTTGATGCACAAAAGAACATCGTGCGCCTGGGCTTCTTCTTTTTCGAGATAGAAGGATTCGTTCGCGGCAAAATACTTTACCCCGTATTGATGGCAAAACTTGAGGAGGGTCAGATTGACATGGTCTTCTTCTGGAATACCATGGCGGTTGAGTTCGACGTAAAAATCATCACCGAATGTTTTATGCCACCAGCGGAAGGCTTCTTCCGCCTGCTTTTCACCTACATGAAGGATCAGATGCGTTACTTCGCTGGTCAACCCACCGGTCGTCGCGATCAGTCCTTCCTTGTATTGTTCCGCCAGGGCTTTATCGATTCGCGGGTAGATGCCATACAAGCCCTCCGTGAAACCAAGAGAACTGAGCTTGGACAGGTTTTGATATCCGTCTTTATTTTTCGCAAGCAAGACCTGGGTATAGCGCTTATCCGGGTTGTCCTTGGTGAACTTTTGTTTTTTGCGTTCATCGGCGACATAAAATTCGCACCCTACAATGGGTTTGATCTCGTGTTTGAGCGCCTCGCTGACGAATTTGAACGCGCCATACATGTTTCCAAAATCAGTGATGGCTACCGCCTGCATCCCGGTGGCTTTGGCCTTCGCCATGATTTCTTTCACATCGGGGGTTGCCTGAAGCACGGAATATTGCGAATGAAGATGAAGATGGGCGAATGGACTGTCAATTAATTTCTCATCCCCCACGTCGCTGCCGTAATCGACGCTTGCTCTCTTTTCCCGTTTTGACGAATTACCGGCCTCCAGGTCGGGCTCTTCATACACGATGTCTTCCGCTACTGCCCCTCCTGCCGGCTGAACTATTCCTTTCCCAATCAGCGCAAAGAAGCACCTTGCCGTAGCCGCAACATCATAAGAGGCGTCGTGAGCGTCCTCAAAGTTTTTTCCGAACAGCTTTTCGTGCAACTCCGACAGTCTCGGCATTTTGAGTTTGCCGCCTATCCCGCCGGGGAGTTGACAAAAATCAATAGATACGATGCCGGTATCCACTTTTTCCATTTGCAGAAAAGCGGATGTGTCCTTCGACTGCCGGATCAACTCGGCTCCGATAATATTAATATCGAATTCAATGTTGTGCCCTACCAGGACCTGCGTCCTGCTGAGATCAACCATAAAAGCATCCAATACTTGCTTACCATCCCGACCTTCTTCGAGCGCACGCCGGGTGGAGATACCGTGGACTTTTTCCGCTTTGAACGGAATGTCGAATCCATCGGGCTTAACGATATAGTTATGCTGCGAGAGAAGTTTACCGTTTTGGTCGTGTAATTGCCAGGCGATTTGTACTAACCGGGGCCAATTTTCCAGGTCAGTGAGGGGTGCAGTTTTATTGTGCGGAACGCCAGTCGTTTCCGTGTCAAAGATCAAATACATGCAAGAAAAGTCTAGTGGATGTTACCAGTAAAAATACATCAAATGAAGCAGCAGCCCAAGTTCCCATTTTGAGAATATAGGTATTAAAATGGGCATTATAGGCATCAATTTCGTCTGTAACTAATTGATGATCAACGCAATTGGATTGGGTACATAATTTGGACTATTAGGTCAAAATTCGATTACAAATAGCCATGAAAATGTTGGTCAAGAGTGTGTTTGATTTTGTCAAAGGGCATTGGTTTCTGTTGATCACCATGGCTATCATCGCAGTGATCATCGTCCTCTACGAAGTGCTCTGACACCGCATTCATTTCTCCGTGGTTTGTTCTTCCTGTTTCATCGGGATATTTAAAATGGAGCATCGGATTGTTTAGTAAACCTTTGGGAAGTATTTTTGGTTCCGTCAAAAATTACTGTCCCTTGTACTATGAAATGGTTTCTTGATCTGTTCACCAGTTCACTCGGAAGAAAGCTCGTGATGGCGCTGACGGGTCTTTTCCTGATCTTGTTTTTAGTGGTTCATCTGTCGGGGAACTTTCAACTCCTGAAGGACGATGGGGGCAAAGCATTCAATGTTTATGCCGAGTTTATGACTACCAACCCGGTGATCAAGGTCATTTCCTATGGCAATTACACGTTCATCTTGCTGCATATTTTTTTGGCGTTGGTGTTAACGCGTAAGAACCGCGCGGCGCGGGGCTCCGAACGCTACAAGGTCACCAGCGGAAAAGCATCCGCCTGGTCGTCGCGCAACATGGGGATCCTGGGCACCATCATCTTGATTTTTTTAGTGATTCACCTCAAGGATTTCTGGGCGCAAATGCATTGGGGCGGTATTCCAAAGGCCAACTATGATGGAAGAGAAGTCAAGGACCTGTATGCGATTGTAGCGCTTGCCTTTTCCCAGCGTTGGTATGTTGCGCTGTATGTGGTCTGTATGGCTGGCCTGGGGTTTCACCTTTGGCATGGATTTGCCAGCGCCTTTCAAACGCTGGGCCTCAACCACGTAAAGTATAACCCGATTATCCATTTTGTCGGCAAGGCGTTCGCCATCATTGTTCCGGCGTTATTTGCGTTGATCCCCATCATGATGTTTTTGAAATAATATATAAGTCTTTTCCATATGAAGCTTGAATCGAAAATTCCCGAAGGCCCGCTGGCGGACAAGTGGACAAAGCATAAATTCAATCTGAAGCTTGTCAACCCGGCCAATAAACGTAAATACGAAGTGATTGTAGTAGGGACGGGGTTGGCGGGAGCTTCTGCGGCTGCATCGTTGGCGGAACTGGGATACAACGTAAAAGCATTCTGCTTTCAGGATAGCCCGCGGAGGGCCCATAGTATTGCCGCCCAGGGGGGGATCAACGCAGCAAAAAATTATCAAAACGACGGCGACAGCATTTACCGTCTTTTCTATGACACCATCAAAGGCGGGGATTATCGGGCCCGCGAAGGAAATGTGTACCGGCTTGCGGAAGTAAGCGTAAACATCATAGACCAGTGCGTAGCGCAGGGCGTTCCGTTTGCCCGCGAATACGGCGGGTTGCTGGCGAACCGATCCTTTGGCGGCGCGCAAGTATCGAGGACGTTCTACGCCCGCGGCCAAACCGGACAACAGTTGTTGCTCGGAGCGTATGGGGCGCTCAACCGTCAGATCGCGAACGGCAAAGTTAAAATGTACAACCGTACTGAAATGCTCGACGTGGTGGTCGCCGATGGAAAGACCAGGGGGATCATCACACGTGATTTGATCACCGGCAAAATTGAAGCCCACAGCGCCCATGCGGTAGTCTTGTGCACCGGCGGCTACGGCAACGTGTTTTATTTGTCTACCAATGCAAAAGGATGCAATGTTACGGCTGCGTGGAGAGCCCATAAAAAGGGAGCCCTGTTTGGCAATCCCTGCTTTACGCAAATTCATCCTACCTGCATTCCGGTTTCCGGTGATCATCAATCCAAGCTTACCCTGATGTCGGAGTCCTTACGAAATGACGGTCGGGTGTGGGTGCCGAAGACAGCGCGCCATGGATTGAAATCCCGTGAGGCCGCAGGCATCCCCGAATCCGAGCGGGATTACTTCCTGGAAAGAAAATATCCTTCCTTCGGAAACCTCGTACCCCGGGATGTTGCATCCAGAAATGCAAAGCAGGTCTGTGACGAAGGACGCGGCGTAGGGTCGGGCCTGGCGGTATTCCTCGACTTTGCAGACGCCATTAAGCGCGACGGAAAAAAGACAATTGAAGCCAAGTACGGCAACTTGTTCGATATGTATGCCCAGATCACCGGTGAAAATCCCTATGAAGGACCGATGATGATCTATCCGGCGGTACACTATACGATGGGTGGCCTCTGGGTGGACTACAACCTGATGACCAACGTGGCGGGCCTCTATGCCCTCGGAGAAGCTAATTTTTCCGACCACGGTGCCAACCGCCTTGGGGCCAGCGCCCTGATGCAAGGTCTGGCGGACGGATATTTTGTGATCCCCTATACCCTTGGGGACTATCTGGCTACTATCGGATGGAATGACAAAGTGAGCACCGATCATGCTGCTTTTAAGGAAGCGTTATCGGCTGTGAATGCCAGGGTTAACAAGTTATTAAGTATCAAAGGCAAGAAGACGGTGGATCAATTCCACAGGGAACTCGGTTTGCTGATGTGGGATTACTGCGGCATGTCGCGCAACGAAGCAGGCTTGAAAAAGGCCAAGCAAAAAATTCAGGCACTGAAGACCGAGTTCTGGCAAAATGTAAATGTGCTCGGAGGCGCCCGGGAATTGAACCAGGAGTTGGAAAAGGCGGGACGGGTAGCGGACTTCATCGAATTGGGTGAACTGATGGTCGACGATGCACTCAACCGTTCTGAATCCTGCGGCGGGCACTTTCGTGAAGAATCTCAAATCGACGGAGAAGCCAAACGCAAGGATGATGAATTTACGTATGTCTCCGCCTGGGAATACAAGGGCCAGGACCAGCCTGAAGAGCTCCATAAGGAAGAATTGGTATTTGAAAATGTAAAATTGACTCAGCGCAGTTATAAATAAATCAAGTGTTGAAGTGTTTAAGTGTTGAAGTGTTAAAGTGGTGGTTCCCAAGGATCAGGACCATCCCAACTTCAACACTTCAACACTTCAACACGTAAACACATTACCATGAAGATAAAGCTAAACGTGTGGCGTCAGAAAGATCAGTTATCCAAAGGCAAGTTCAGGATGTACGAACTCGATCATGTTTCGTCCGACATGTCTTTTTTGGAAATGATCGATGTGCTGAACGGCGATCTTATTAAGAAAGGGG
>DATHFS010000614.1:0-5997 GCA_035317975.1 Cyclobacteriaceae bacterium
CCTCCGGTTGTATTCCAAATTTTCCCATTTTGGCATGCAGATAGACACCCCCATGAAACCCGAGCAAGCTACCCGGGCTGCTGGTAAATCCACCCCCGGTGTACACCTGATTGGCAATGTTCACGCCCGCCTTAATTCCAAAACTCACCTGTGACCATGCGCCAGTGATAACTGCTGTTGCAATGATGATGGTTAAAGTAATTTTTTTCATAATTGAAATTTTTGGCTTGTATAAAGATATACAAAATAAATGTCTGAACTGTGATTTTTATGATTAAAATGATGTCGATGATTTTATGACAAGAATCATATAAAATCATTTAATCAAAAGAATCACAGTTCAGACATTTAACTTCCTATCTTGAATAGTCTGTACCCTACAGAAATCTGAATAACCTGGTTCTTGGATTGAGAAGTTTGCATGGTCGAGACATAGGCAGGAGCAACATTAGAGCCGCTGTATTTATTAATGTCGGAAACACCAATATTATAACGAGCTCCCACATTTAACCCAAAAGGTAAATCCCATCCCAAGCCAACTCCGATTGACACATCGGAAGTTTTTACAAAATTCTTCAGGTCCTGGTTGGTTTGAACGCTTCCGTTCGCAGCATTAACCAATGCACCCTTTGAACTGGCTAAAAATCCGAACTGCGGTCCAGCCTGAAGATTTAATCCGCCCACCAGGTAAAATTTGATCATGATGGGGATATTAATATAATCGTAATTGGAATTGTAATCCTTCTGATTAAACGTAAACGTCTGCCCTTGCTTTGAGAAGATTACTTCCGGCTGAAGCGCTATTTTGGAGATTTTCAGCATGACATAGGCGCCGGCATGATAGCCGGTATGGTTACTATAGTTCGATTTTATCGACGAATTGGTATTGAGGCTCGCAAAATTCAGACCCCCTTTCAATCCAACAGCCAGTTGCACTTGCGCAGAGGCTACGCCTGTCATACAGGCCATCATGCCTGTGACCGACAAATAAATTAATACTTTTTTCATGGGTTAGTTTTTAGCTTGAGTTTACAACAAAAATAAAGCCACATAAATGCAAATCCCGCTGATTTTCCTTAATGCGGATTTTATTTCCCGCAGACCTGTCCGACGAAGCCTTAGCGTAGTCGGATCGCGCAGATTTACGCAGAAATAATTAGTGGACAAGTCCGCCCTCGCAATGGCTTCGGCGGACAGGTCTGCGGGACCCATTCATGTTTGTCGTAGGACACGCGTTAACTATTTTTTTCTAAGATAGATCTGGAGCCCGATATTAATAAACAATCCTGAATTGATATCTTTGTTACTGGACGTTTTAAACTTATCACTGGACGTCGCATACCCTATCTGTGGCTCTACTGCAACGTGTTCATTTAATAAATACGCATAGCCCACGGCCAGGTTCAAACCGGTTCTGGTGAATTTATCATCCGTCGTTACATTTCCATTGGTATTCTTGAAATTACCCGACCCCACATTGAAAGCGAGCTGCCCATAAAATTTCTGATAGTAGTAGCGCGCAAACGGAGCAAACGAGGAAGTAGAGGTTGTATTTTTATTATTTGAGCCTTTCGCTTTGGTCGTGGTGGAATACAAATCAATTCCCGCCCCTACGGCCAGGTTATCGATAACAAAATACCCTACCTGAGGAAAAAAGTTGACCGTATTCGTCGTTCCTGTTGTCGTCGTGGTGTTCCCGACTTCGGTTTTATTGGTAGTAAATGAAGCGCCTAGACTTCCCCCGGCCATGATAGTTCCCTTCGTAAATTGAGCATGGGCTACGCTGCTCATAGCAACGCCAATCAATAGAATTAATATTTTTTTCATAAATTTTAGTTTGGGTTAAAATTACAACAAAAAAGTTGTTTGACTAAGTGACGTAATCGTTCATCGGCAAAAATAGTCGCTGAACTGAGGTTAATGAATACCCAGCTCAGGATTTTTGCCAGTGATCGTGCTATAAAACAAGGTCAGCAAAGCAATGTCTTTCTGTACATCGTCGGATGGATAAAATGGCTCGCCCAGGATTACTTCCTTTTTTTTGTAATCAAATCCAACCGGAATAATTGGAACCCCGGCTTTCTTTGCGATGTAATAAAATCCGGTCCTGAGCTTCTCCACTTTTTTTCGCGTCCCCTCCGGGGCGATCGCAAGAATAAAATGATCTTCCTTTTTAAAAATACCTGCTGCCTGTTCGACCACGTCGCCGCTCTTTCCCCGGTCTACAGGATAGCCGCCCCACGCTTTGAACAACCAGCCTATCGGCGGCCTGAACAAAGAACTTTTTGCGAGAAAGCGGGCATTCTGCATCCGCAAAATACTCCGGACAGCAACGCCTAAAAGAAAATCCCAATTGCTGGTATGCGGTGCCACGGCTACAATATATTTATTCAGACCGGGGGGAAAACGGCCATTGACCTTCCATCCGAACAGTTTAAAAAATAGTAAGTATACCGGCCTGAGCATGGATCAATCGCAAAGACGATCAATTACTTTCTCATCGGCCGTATACGGCATTGTCACGGAGAGCCCCGGAGAACGCTGCTGTTCGCGATCGATGGCCATCAACGCTTCCTTGTTTCTTGCCCACGCTCGTCGCGCAATTCCATTGTTTACATCAAAATGAAGTATGTTTTTCAATCGGCGGCCGGCCTCTTCCGAGCCATCCAACAATAAACCAAATCCTCCATTGATCACCTCCCCCCATCCTACGCCGCCACCGTTATGGATCGAAACCCATGTCGCGCCGCGGAACGAATCACCGATCACATTGTGGATCGCCATGTCGGCGGTAAAGCGCGACCCATCATAAATATTCGATGTTTCGCGAAAGGGTGAGTCTGTTCCGGAAACATCGTGATGATCACGGCCCAATACAACCGGACCGATCTCTCCTTTGCGAATGGCATGGTTGAAAGCGTCTGCTATTTTGATCCGGCCCTCTGCATCGGCATACAGAATCCTAGCTTGTGAGCCAACCACCAGGTTGTTGGACTTTGCCGCCTTGATCCAGCGGATATTATCCTTCAATTGAGAATGTATTTCTTCAGGCGCATCTTTTATCATGCTTTCCAGTACCATGGCGGCAAGCCTGTCGGTTTGTTTCAGGTCTTCTTCTTTCCCGGAAGTACATACCCATCGGAACGGTCCAAATCCATAGTCAAAACACATCGGCCCCATGATATCTTGTACGTAGGAAGGATACTTAAAATTGACCCCGTCTTCCGACATCACGTTTGCTCCGGCCCGTGAAGCCTCGAGGAGAAATGCATTACCGTAATCAAAGAAGTAGGTACCCTTCGCAGCATGCCGATCGATCGCCGCAACCTGCCGACGAAGAGACTCCTGAACTTTTATTTTAAATTGATCCGGATCGCCCACCATCATCACCATGGCATCTTCATAGCTCATTCCAGCTGGAACATATCCCCCCGACCATGGATTGTGCAGCGAAGTCTGGTCTGAACCCATGTCGATAAATATACCTACTTTATCAAAATGCTCCCATACATCCACGATATTGCCCTGGTAGGCAATCGATACCACCTCCTTATTTTTCTTCGCCTCATCTACCCGACGGCTTAATACAGCCAGATCGTCAGTCACCTCATCCACCCACCCCTGGCCATGTCTTTTTTCACTCGCTTTTTCGTTTACTTCGGCCACGACGGTAATGCACCCTGCTATGCTTCCGGCCTTTGGCTGTGCCCCGCTCATGCCTCCCAGCCCGGAAGTCACAAAAAGTTTTCCTGCTAAGCCTTCTTCATTTGTATGAGCAGATCGCCCTTTGGCGATTTTCCTTCCTGCGTTGAGTATGGTGATGTTGGTTCCGTGAACAATTCCCTGCGGCCCAATGTACATGTACGATCCTGCAGTCATTTGACCATATTGCGTCACCCCCAATGCGTTGTACTTCTCCAGGTCATCGGGCCTGGAGTAATTGGGGATCATCATGCCGTTGGTCACTACCACGCGAGGCGCTTCTTTCGAGGATGGAAACAAGCCCATTGGGTGACCCGAATACATGTGCAACGTTTGTTCGTCGCTCATGGAAGCGAGGTACTTCATGGTCAACAGATACTGCGCCCAGTTTTGAAAAACGGCGCCGTTGCCTCCATAGGTAATTAATTCGTGCGGATGCTGCGCGACAGCCGGGTCGAGATTATTCTGAATCATGAGCATGATAGCAGCGGCGGGAAGGGTTTGATGCGGATAGGCTGTTATCGGCCTCGCTTTCATGGCGTAATCCGGGCGAAAGCGATACATGTAAATGCGTCCGAAACGCTCGAGCTCACTGTAAAACTCCGACGCCAGGACGTCGTGATGCCGCGGAGAGAAATACCGAAGGGCATTTTTAAGGGCAAGTTTTTTTTCTTCTAAAGAAAGAATGTCCTTTCGCTTCGGTGCATGGTTTATAGCCGGATCGTATTCTTTTGGTTCCGGCAGACTTTCCGGAATACCCTGAAGGATCTGGTCTTTAAAACTAAGTTGCGTCCGGATCATGCTTGCGCTTGAGATTTGCGTTAATCTGCGGCAGTTTTTACAAAGTCCTTTTCGGTGAAATTCTCTTTGGTGAACGTGTAAGCAAAGTCAAAAATTTCTCTGGCTTTCGCAATCTCAAAACCACTGTACTTTCCCAGTCCCGGAGGTTCGATCAGCACATCACACAGGCTCTTACTGAGTTGGGTATTCACGTTGATGGCCATGAGAAGAGTGCGTTCGATGACTACTTTCATATTCCTGGGGTCAAATTCCCTTGTAATATGATTGCAATGCGAGCCGACCATAAAATCACATTTCGGTTTCAACGGGCGGGCGGGAAGATTATCAAGAATGCCGCCGTCGACATACAACCCACCGCGCAGACCTAAGGGAGGAAATACGCCGGGGACCGTACACGAAGCCATGACGGCAGGAACCAATTCACCCTCCGTAAAATAGTGAGTCTCTCCAAGCCGGATTTCGGTTGCGGCGATCGTCAGCGGAATTTTTAATTGCTGAAAACTATTCTCAGGCATATGTTTGAGCAGCAAATCCCTCATTCCATCCATGGTCAGTAAACCGGCCCACGTCCAGGCCGGTCGTACCGAATTAAAGATGGTTACCTTCTGAATGATCTCTAAAATCTCGCCAGGTTTGTACCCATAGGCATACATGGCCCCGACAATGGAACCGGCGCTCGTTCCGGAAATACAGGAAAACGTCAACCCCAATTCTTCCAGCGCCTTGATCACCCCTATGTGCGCTACGCCACGGGCGCCACCGCCGGAGAGTACCAGTCCTATCTTCATTGCATCTATTTTATATTGTATTCCAAGCGAGCAGTAGGCAGTAGGCAAAAGGCAGTAGGCAATGATTGGTCCAATTGAAACTTGTCTACTGTCCATTTCCAATAAATAGGCAATAGGCAATAGGCAATCAGTAGGCAATAGGCAAAAGGCAGTAGGCAATGATTTTCCGTTATTTAAACTTGTCAACCTCCATTTTCAATTGTTTATTGTAGCACTATCGAAAGCCACGGATCCTTGCTCCATGCAACCAACTTGCGGCCTTGCAATCACTTTGCCTACTGCCTTTTGCCTACTGATTACCTACATCGTTGCTGCTTGATCCATGCAACCAACTTGCGGCCCTGCAATCACTTTGCCTACTGCCTTTTGCCTACTGATTACCTACATCGTTGCGGCTTGATCCATGCAACCAACTTGCGGCCTTGCAATCACTTTGCCTACTGCCTTTTGCCTACTGCCTACTTATTACTACAACTCCTCCAATTTGAAGACTTCACTCACTCTAACTCCCCTCTCCGTCCTCTGCACCGTACAACATTCATTTACAGGATCGTGTTCAAAAAACAAAACGTGCTTCCCATCCGCTGCTTCATTAAGAAACCTTTCCTTTTCCTCCATGGTCAGCAGCGGGCGGGTATCGTAACCCATCACATAGGGTAGTGGGATATGGCCTACGGAGGGCAGCAGGTCAGCAACAAAACAGACG
>DATHFS010000615.1:0-4269 GCA_035317975.1 Cyclobacteriaceae bacterium
AAAGTATCGTTTCTCCGTACAGTCTGCGGGGAAGGGTCGGGGCTCCCGTTTCCATGCCGGTCACCTGGGAAGAATTAAAAGAGATCAGTGATCCGAAGGATTTCAATATAAAGAATGCATTGGAAAAGGTGCTCCGGGACGGAGACGCCTGGGAGGGAATAGATGCCTACGCCGTTGAAGTGCATACGCATCGAAAAGCCAACGTGGCAAAAAAGTTACCGCTTTCAAAAAAACACAAATCGCCCGAGCAGCTTGAGCGCTATTCCAAGAAACGCGACTTTGAAAAAACCCCTGAGCCAAAGGCAACCGTAGCAGAGGGTTCAGGAAATGCGTTCGTGGTTCACCGTCATCATGCATCGCACCTTCACTACGACCTGCGGTTGGAAGCAGAGGGAGTATTAAAATCGTGGGCTGTTCCCCGTGGACTTCCGCCCGTGCCGGGTGTGAAGCGGCTGGCCGTGCAAACGGAAGACCACCCGCTCAAGTACCTGACTTTTGATGGCAAAATTCCGAAAGGGGAGTATGGCGGCGGCGATATGTGGATTTACGCTTCCGGGAAATACCAGATCACGAAAGAAAAGAAAGACGGTTTTTACTTCCGGCTGAACAGCAAGGAAGTGACGGGAGAATACCGCATCTATAAAATAAAGGAGAAGGAATGGTTGCTCGAACGCGTAGACCAGCCGCAAATTGATTACCTCCATGCGGCAGTTGAGCCCATGCTTTCAGAAAATGTCGAGCGCCCGCCCCGGGGCGATGACTATATCTACGAGGTGAAGTGGGACGGCATCCGGGCGTTGATCTCCCTGGAGGATGGGCAAATACATATCCGGAGCCGGAACCAACGCGATGTCACCAATCAATTCCCCGAGTTGTTAGCGGGAGACAAGGCCTTTCGCGCCACGTGCGGGTTATTTGATGCCGAGATCGTCTGCCTGAGTGCCAGCGGCAAACCGGAATTCCGGAAAGTCATCAACCGTCTGCAGAGCACGGGAGAGACGACCATTCAGAAGTTGGCTAAGACCAACCCTGTTAATTGTTACATCTTCGATTGCCTTTACCTGGATGGCCGCAGTTTGGTCAACGATCCATTGATGAAGCGCAAGGAGTGGCTCAATGATGTCGTTCGTACCGATTCGCCCTATCGGGTGAGTGAGTTTGTAGAGGATGGGAACTCCCTGTTCGAGGCCGCCCGGGAACACGGGCTGGAGGGAATCATGGCCAAGCGCAAAGAAAGTAAATATATGCCCGGCCGAAGAAGCGACCTTTGGCTAAAGATCAAAGTGCGCCAAACGGCGGAGTGCATGATCATCGGCTATACGCAGGGCAAAGGAAATCGCGGGCAAACCTTTGGGGCGCTCCACATTGCCGATAAAATAAATGATGAACTTCACTATCGCGGCAAAGTGGGCACGGGTTTCGATGATGCCATGATGAAAGAGATCTACACGGAGTTACAAAAACTGCCCAAGGCGATGAAGCCGATCAGGAATAAAGTGCTCGATGAAAAGGTCACGATCTGGGTGGAGCCTCAACTTTGGGTAGAAATCAGCTACTCCCAGCTTACACCGGATAAGATGTATAGAGAGCCGGTTTTCCTGAGGCTGAGATTAGACTTATGAAATTTTAAATTTAGTACCCCTCCGCCCGATCATCCCCCCGTGTATAATCAGCAGCCCCTTCGAGATTTCCGTTGGGCAAGACAAGTATCGCATCGACCCTTCCGAAACCAGTACCTTCTAAATGTGAAAAGTGATGTCCCATACCGATGAGGGTAAGGCTGTCTTTGGCGGATAGGCATTTGTATTCGGCCATGATATCATCGGGCTGCCACTGACTATGAAATCGTCTTGTGTTAACGGCCTGCTGGAGGGTCATGCCATGTTCAACGACGTTGAGGATAGTTTGAAAAACAACCGTGATAATCTTCGGTCCCCCCGGTGAACCCACCACCATAAACAATTTGCCGTCCTTTTCCACGAGGGTAGGCGTCATCGAACTGAGCATGGTTTTGTGCGGTTCAATTTTATTGGCCAGGCCACCAACAACACCATACATATTTGGGACACCGGGTTTGATGCTGAAGTCATCCATTTCATCATTAAGAAAAAAACCTGCTCCTGCCACCACTACTCTCGATCCAAACCAGTCGTTGAGGGTAGTGGTAACCGCTACAGCATTTCCAAACTTATCGACAATGGAGATGTGCGTTGTTTGCGGCGACTCATGACCCTCTATTTTTCCGGCCATGATCTCTGTGCTGGGCGTGGCTTTGTCTGCGTTGAACGAGCTCATCCGCTCATCGATGTAGTGATCATCGATCAGGGTGGTAACGGGAACGGCATAAAAAGCCGGGTCGCCCAGGTGCGAGGCACGGTCGGCATAGACTCTTCGTTCTGCCTCCGTCATGAGATGGACTGTTTTGACCGTATTCACGCCCCACTCTTTAATAGGGAAAGGCTCAACGGACTTGAGCAATTGAATCAGGGCTACTCCACCACTGGAGGGAGGAGGAACGGAAAAAATCTTGTAGTTCTTATAGAATGCCGTAACCGGCGTGAGCCATCTTGATTTATAGCTTTTTAAATCATCTTCGGTGATAATTCCTTTTCCGCGTTGCATTTCGGCGACGATGCGTTGCGCCGTTTGCCCTTCATAAAACCCGGCGCGGCCCTGATCACGAATGAGTTCCAGTGTGTGCCCAAGATCGTTCCAGTGAACCGTATCGCCGGGTTTCCAATCGTTGATCAGAAATTCCGGTTGGACGGAATTGTATTTTTTGAGTTCATCCTGAAGTGCATTGAGGTTTTCCGCGGCGAAGCGGGTAAGGGCGACGCCATGGAGCGCAAGATCAATGGCAGGTTGGACGAGGTCTTTCCATGGCAGTGAACCATATTTCCGGTGGGCTTCCACCATGCCGTCCACCGAACCGGGAATACCGGAGGCCAGTTGCCCAGCAGTGCTTAAGTCCTTGATCACTTCCCCTGCCGTATCCCGAAACATGTCCGTGGTGGCTTTCGCAGGAGCCTTTTCCCGATAGTCGAGTGAAACAACCTTGCCGTCTTTCGTTCGCAGCAGCATAAATCCCCCTCCGCCGATATTTCCGGCCTCGGGAAAAGCGACCGTCAGAGCAAATTGAACAGCAATAGAAGCATCAACCGCGTTTCCGCCTTTTCGTAAGATTTCTACGCCTATCGTAGTAGCCAAAGGATGGGCACTGACCACCATAGCCGAGTCGGTAACCAGGCCGGTGACCATTCTTTTACCCGAGTCAGAGTTCTGGCAAGCAACTATCAAACAAGCCAATAGTGGAACCAGGATGCGCTTCATGGAATAGAATTTGAGTTTTAACGCATAAATGTATTATTTCACGACGAACATGCCATGAGCTTAAGAAAAGAAAAAGCAGCCCGCCTGAAGTTGAGTGTCCTGGATCAGACTTTGAAGCTGATTGGCAAGAAATCCTTCGATGATTTGTATGTCGATGAAATATGCGACAAGTCAAAAATATCCAAAGTTACCCTGTTCAAATACTTTCCGCAGAAGGAAGAAATCCTCCTGTATTTTTTTCGCGTCTGGTGCCTGCGCAGGGCAGTGGAACTGCATGAGAAACCCCGGGAAGGGATGCAAGGTGTCCTGTTTATTTTTGACAGGTTAAGTGAAGACTGCGATGACCATCCCGGGATCATTCTCAGCCTCTTTGCTTATTTAGCCGACCTGAGACGGGCTCCCAAACCTTTTCCTGTTAAGGTAGAAGAGAAAAAATTGCTGTTCCCGGACATGGCGGACATTCATACCGTGGAGATCCAATCGGTGGACCAGATGTTTGAAAAGTTTACCCTCGAAGCCATCTTCAAAAAGGAGATCACAAAAACAACCTCCACCCGCGACGTCACCAACATCCTGACCACTATTTTTTATGGCTCGGTCGTTACAGCGCACATTAATCAACAGACGAATTTGAAGTTCTTTTTCAGGAGAAATGTGGAGTTGTTGCTGAAGGGACTGGTGTGAGGCAGTAGGCAATAGGCAAGGGGCAGTAGGCAAAGGGGGTGACAAGGGATTGAAAATTGACTGATGATTTCAGAGATGGTAAGTGAAAGTAGGCAGTTGACAAAAGGCAGTAGGCAAAGGGGACGGCAAGGGATTGAAAATTGGCTGATGATTTTAGCGATGGCCAGCGAAAAGTAGGCAGTAGGCAAAGAGCAGTAGTCAAAAGGGACGGCAAGGGATTAAAAATTGGCTGATGATTTTAGCGATGGCCAGCGA
>DATHFS010000616.1:0-6570 GCA_035317975.1 Cyclobacteriaceae bacterium
ATTTTTCATGAAATACGGGACAGGGATGGAAACCCAATTCCGTTTCGGTGCAAATCCGTAATAATAAATAATGAAATGAAACTCCGTAGCCCGGAGCGGGGGTACTACACTTTCGGCGGGGGCGTTCCTACTTCACGGTGATGTTCCATGAAAAGACAGGTTCGGCTTGATGCCCATTGCTTTAAGCAAACCGGCATCGAAAGCCAGGAATATTTTTCCATTATGAACTCACTGTCCTGATCCATTTCATCGCTCTTCGTGGGATCGGAATCATCTTGTTGATCTTCCCCGTCTCCGGGAAATGCAGACTGACAAGCGAGATCCATTTTCTGCCGTTCTGCCGGCAGCAGCGTGCTAATCAATGAAAAAACCGGTACCGCCAAAAGCAGGGTAAGAGTGATATTTGCGATGGTTTTCTTCATGGCGGGGTACAAATATACGCCATGCGGCTGATCCCGCAAAGGTGTCCTGGCGCTCCCTTCCAAGGTGTCTTAACGCCTTCCTGAAACCTGTTGTCGTGAAAATCCTCAGTTCATCCCGACGGACATTTTATTGGAGGAAATCTTTCGTTTCTTTCACCCCGGATAATTGCCCTTTGTCCCATTTTTTCAACTTAAAACGAATACTGCTATGTGGAAAAGAAACCTCACCTACTTGTCTGTCGTTGGCGCGCTCTATAGCTGTGATTTCCGAAATACGGAAACAGCACGGCTTCAAATACAAGTGGATTCACTGAAAACGGAGATCGAATCAAATCACAAAACCACAGAAACGTTACAGGAAATCGGGACGTTAATGGACTCCATTGATGCCAGCCGCTCCGTGCTTAAAACCAAAATGATCGAGGGGACTACCTTCGAGGACTACACGGCCCGTATGCGGGATATCACTAAGTATGTTAAGGAAGCGGTGAACAGAATGGCGTTCCTCGAAAACAGGATCTCGTCCTTAAAAAATTCCACTTCGGGGTATTCAGGCGCTGTCAAAAAATTAAAGCATGATCTGGAAACCCGGGGTCAGGAGTTGATTGTCTTGCAGGAGCAGGTTGAAAAGTATCGCAATCAAAATGATAATCTCGTTCAGACCGTGAGTCTGCAAAAGGCTGAAATAGAAGATAAACTGATTCAGCTCGATGCGAAACAACAAGAAATCACAAAGCTCGAAGCCCAGGTCATGGACCTCATGACAGAATCGAAGATAAGTGAAGCCGAAGCGTACTTTGCCCGCGCAAAAGCTGTTGAGGAAACAGCGAAGCGGACGAGGTTTGCTCCCCGTAAGAAAAGAGAAACCAGGAAAGAAGCACTGGAACTTTATAAAATGGCAGTCTCTTTTGGGAAGGAAGAAGCTAAAGAGAAAGTGTCGGAACTGGAGAAGAAGATTTGAATCGGTTGCTCCGAAGGAGTCATCCGGACTCCTTCGGAGCAACTATTCTAAAACTCTCTCGGTACACCCTCCTTGAGGACAAGAAAGGTTTCCGGATCGATACCCGACTCCTGCAACGCTTTATTCAATTCCACGACAGGCTCCCTCTGACCATCATCTGCTAATGGAAATGTACCAAAGTGCGTAGCAATGCTGTTTTTTGATCTCACTTCCTGGTGGATTTTCACGGCCTCTTCCGGGGAGCAATGGATGGGAGACATGAACCACCTTGGTTTATAAGCACCGATAGGTAGGAGGGCCACCTGTATGGGTGCGCAACGCTCCCCGATTTCTTTGAACGTTTGGTCATTGTAGCCTGTATCTCCCGCAAAATAAATGTTGCCGCCGCGGCGGCGAATCATGTAGCCGCACCACAAAGTGGCGTCCCGGTCAAACGTTCCCCGGCCAGAGAAATGCTGCGCCGGTACGGATTGTATTTTCAATAGCGTGTTGATCTCCTCATCCTGCCACCAATCGACGTCCTTCGCACCGGTCACTCCTTCCCGGTCCAGAAACGCCTTTACGCCAAGGGGTGTGATTATCTTCGGATGGTGGAGAGCATGGATTTTCTTAACGGCAGCAATGTCCAGGTGATCCCAATGATTGTGGCTCAAAATCAAGACGTCGATCGCCGGCAGGTCCTCCAGTAGGATCCCCGGTGGTCGCATTCGCCTCGGTCCCGCCCATTGCACCGGACTCGTTCTTTCACTGAAAACCGGATCCGTAAGAATATTCACCCCATCAACCTGGATCAGGAAGGTAGAATGATTCACAAACGTTATTCGAATCCCGTTGTCAAAACGGGAGGCCGGCTTTTCTCCTTGACCAGCAGGTACTTCCTTCCACTCCCCTTGCTTCCGGGCGACCATCCACTTCAGCACTTCCCGGAATCCTTTTGCTTTGATGCTGCCGGGATTGATGAACCGCCTGCCATCAAAATGGTCGGAGACAGGGCCTTTGTATTTCGGTCCTGAGATAAAATATCCTACCAATCCGATAAAAATAAAACCAAGTGCAAAGGTTCCAAGAAAAATGAACATACAATTATGAATTGAGAAACTAAGAGGAGTCTGTTGATGTTGCAGACGTAATTCCTTCTCTTCTTATTTTATTCAAATTTGATTTTATTTTATACCGGAAGCTATCATTCCTTCGTTTAAATGAATACCTTCATCAGCCATTTAAGACAATGAAAATCCTCTTTCCGGTCATTTTCTGGTCTTTGCTTCTGTATTCCTGTAAGGAGGTTTCCTTCCGCGAGCCACAGCCTGCAGGTATTCCGGTTTTGAAAGAAGTGCCTGCGTCATTACTCGGGCTGTACTATTCCTATGATCAGGCGACAGGAGAAAAAGCAGATACCCTTATCGTTGAATCCTGGGGATACCATTTTAAGGATAAAGATGATAAGGACTGGCTGGGTCGCGGTGTGCTGAGTGATAGCCTCGTTGTGAAATTCTATGCAAATTATTATTTCGTCAATTTTAAGTCGCAGGATCAGTGGGTGTTGCGCCTGGTCCGGCAAAAGCCTACCGGAGCGCTGGAATTTCTGTCCATCGATATCCAGGATGACTCCAGGCGAAAGGAAATGGTAAGAAAGCTTTCAAAAAAATTCAAACTGACAGAAATTAAGCGAAGTGACGACACCTTTTACCAGATCAATCCATCACCCTCGCAACTGATGCAGCTGATCAAAGAAGGATATTTCAGTGGTACAGAATTAACAAAAGTGCAGTAATCCCTGCTCTCCCTTGCGCTAATTCTTTTTCCGTTTCAGCAAATTCTGAAGTTTATTCTGAAGTACATCCGCTGGTTTGACAGTTTGTGTCGTGTCTTTGGCTTTCGTGGAGTCAACTTTTTTCACCCCCAGCAAGGCATTTACCGCCTCCTCAGCCTGCGTACCCTTTGCCACCTTCTGTAACTCTTCTTTTCCTTTTTGTTCAACCGCCTTGGTTGCCGCTGCTTTCACTTGCTGCTTTTGCTCCTGTGAGACCAGGCTGGTCCTGGGATTGCTATACGTACCGCCCAACCCAATGGTCACCGGTATTTCCGAAGTGGAATTAGTGGTGCCGGCATATTGGTTGATGAGTGACTGGTATTGCGCACCGAGCTTCCCGGCAGGAACATTCATCTTCAGGGAATAATCGATCGAACCGTCCATTCCCGTGCTTCCGGCGATGGTGGTCTTATAGCTTCCAAAGTTCGCATCAAACGGTTTCACGCTCAACCGGCCATTGGTAATCGCTGCTGTTATCAGGACATTCTTTAGCGATACGTTGTCTGTGTTGTCCAGTTTCGTAAGCGCCGTAACGCCGGACACCAATTTCGATTGGGTGAGTGTGGCTTCAATTATTTTGATCAATCCCCCGCCATTCACAGTGGCCAGATTGGGCGTCATGTTTTGCTTGAGTTCGCCGCCGAGTTTGAAATCCGTTCCGAACGTTCCATTCGCCATGCCCGCCACGGGTGCATAGGTCTTCACAATAGAAAAGGAATTGGCCGCTTGTTGAATGGAAAGTTTGTCGATCTTCAGGGCAAGATCGTATTTGGGATGCTTGATGTCTTTTGTGTTGTAGGACCCATTGACGCCAAACGCCCCTCCCAACATATTGAATTTTAGTCCGCTCAAATTGGCAATCCCGTCTTTTACGATGATATCGCCGGATGCGTTTGTCATGGTATACTCCATCATCTTCACAGTATTGATCGATGACTTAAACACAAAGTCAATATCGTTGGGAACAGGAATAACATGGAGTGACGCGGTGTCGGTGGGAGCCGCGTCGGCGGATGAACTTGTCATAAATTCATTCAAGTCAAGCAGCCTGGAGGTAAAAGTGACTGCTCCGTTGATCGTCCCTTTGCTCAGTACATATCCCATGTAGTTGGTCACCACTCCTTTTACGTCAAAATCGCTTTTCCCAATGGTCCCCGTCATTTGTTTTAACTCCACTCTCTTTGGATCAAAAACCATTTCAGCCTGACTCAGGGTGACCGTGTAGGGTAAGGTCTTGGAACTGAACCTAAAATCCTTTAAGGAAGCGCTTCCACTGGTCGGCAACCTATCATAGTGCTTCGCATTGACATCAGACATTTTCCCCTTTGTATCCACGTCGGCCTTCACCTTTCCTGCTATGCTCATGCCCTCAACCGGAAAAATCTTAGTCATTTTCTCCAGGTCCACTCCTCCTTTTGCCTTGATATCCCACGTATAGTCATTGAGATTCTGAAGGACCATACTGGCGCTCAGCTTCTCGTTGTCCAACACCATCGAAAAATCCCGAACCGTAATGAGGGTTTCGGCCATTTTACCAGTCGTGTTCCTGATCGTAGCATCCAATTTCAAGTCCTGAAGCGGCAACGGAAATTGTGACGACTTAATAAAACCATTCGTTAGTGTCATGGAGGCCTCCACAGCAGGAATAATTTTCTTTATGCTATCGTAAACTCCTTTTGCGGTGGCATTAACAGAATACAACCCTTTCATCTCCAGGCCTTGCATGGGAAACATTGTATTAAGCTCTGCCAGATTAAGCTTGGCCTTCAGGTTCCCATCCATGCGATAGTCTTTTAAATTTTGGATCAGCAGGCGGGCATCCACGGGGTTAGCCCCAAAATCGAGGTGCAATTTCCTGAGGTCGATCACGGTATGGTCAACCACACCGTCTTTGTTGTCGATCAGCAAATCCATGTTGATGTTGTTCACCGCGGTGGACAGTTCCGGGTATTTAAACATGGCGTCATTTACCTTCAGGGTGACATTAAAGGCCGGCATTTGCCGGTCACTGTAGGTGCCCTTCACCAACCCCGCAAAGGAGAGATCTCCTTTGGTTTCAATCTTCGCAAAATCCTTCGTGTAAATGCCCGGCACCAATGACAGCAAACTTTTAAAAGTGTTTTCCGGGCTTTTGAAAGTGATGTCCATTCCAAAATCCTTTTCGTTCATCTTAAACCAACCGTCAAAGCTCATCGCAAAGTCGTTGATCTTTATCGAGTTTTCCTTAAATGTATATTTGGAATTGTTTTCACTGATAGACACCACGGCGTCAATTTCCGCCCTTTTATCCTTCCATAGTTGCATCGCTCCGTACGACGTGGTGATGGTATCGACGATGGTGTGGGTCCTCAGATCAAAAACATCCTGAGTAAAATCTCCGCCCCCCGAGTGATGGAGGCCTTTCAGTGTCAAATAATAAGGTATGGACTTGTCGTCGTATACCACTTCCCCGTCGACAATTTCCCAATGATCAATACCAAAAGAAAACTTGCCGGGTTCTTTCGTTTCGACTTTGGCCGTATCCGTGGAGGGAAACGTGATATTGTAATTGGCCTGTCCGTCTTTCAAGACCTGGATATTGATTTGGGGGCGTACGATCGTGATCCCCTTCAGCCGGAGCTTGTCGCCAAACAAAATATCCATGAGATTGACCTCCAGGTCCAGTCGATCGACTACGAAAAGCGGTACCCCTTCAAAAGGAGCGCGGTTAAAAACACCAAGTTCTTTTATTTCTACTGTCACGTTAGGGAAGTGCCGGAATACGGAAAGACTGAAGTTATTCACATCAAAGACTACGTCGGCATTGATGCTCTTGGCAATCTCTTTATCCACTGCGGCCTTAATGTCATTCTTGAAAATCATCGGGATAATCATGGCCGCCGCCACCACCAACACGATCACTACACCAAAGCCGATCAGGATTTTCTTCATTATTTTCATACAGCGCGAAGTTTAAAGGACAAAATTAATCAAAAGAATTTAGCCCCACCCCGATTTTTATCGGGGTCATACCGGGCAGAGCACAAGATTGACTATGAAGGGCAAAAGAAAAATCAAGCTTTAGTGTTTTGCTCTGAAATGACATTAGAATCTGTCGATTGACCTAGAACCATCGCAACAGGATATCGATTATCCTTTTCATCGCTGGCTTGTACGGTGGATACAATAAATAAGGCGCCGCAAATCCACGCTTTTGTCTGAGTACCGGCTTCTCATTGGAGAAAGCCAGGAAACCGAATCGGCCATGCGACTTGCCCATCCCGCTGTGATTCACTCCGCCAAAGGGAAGGCCGGGGTGCGTGAATTGCATGATGCAATCGTTGATGCAAACACCCCCCGCGGATGTCTCGCTTAGAATGGTTTCGCGGAAGCGA
>DATHFS010000617.1:0-14402 GCA_035317975.1 Cyclobacteriaceae bacterium
CCTTCCTATTTGGAATTAATGACAAGACGCTTTTTGATCGCTTCTGCCAATGTAATAAGGTGGTTACCTCTCTTAGTAACTATACCTTTCGCAACCAAGGTTTTGAAATGTTCGTTTGCTTTGACAAGTTTCTTCATGTAATCACTTGAAGCATACTTTTCAGATTCGGTGCCGAGAACACCGGAAACTTTCTGAGTAATCGTTTTCATAAACTAAATGAACCTTCTTGTGTGTACAAATATAGTCATACCATTTTTCTGTACATAACCTAACAATAGCTCATAGTATGAGCGAATTAGCGATTGCATGGGTTTATTGTTACCATAATCCTCTATCTTCAATTTAAGCTCTTTCTCAAGGGTTTGCAAGTTAATTGGCCTCCCGTGAGATTTCCAAATGTTATTGCTACTAAGAGTATTTGCAATTTCTTGTGCTCTCGTGGTCTTTTCGGCAGGAGTTGAGTTACAGGCTGTCCAAGTTTGGCTGGATTGGTGTTGTGAGTATTCCAATTTTTAAACTTGTATTTAACCAGCCATTTTTTCAAAAGTGCAATGGTGAGTTCTTTCGCTTGCTCGTAACCTTTCAATTCCGCCAAATCAAAATCTTTTAGGATAAGAAATTCAGCCTCGGTTAGTGTATTTGATTTTGCTTTCTCTAATAGGTCATTTACTTTATCTAAGTAGCCCAGTGCCGCAACCCATTTACCTTCCTTATTCATCACTTGAGGATCAATCGGTCCCAAAACTGAGAAATAATCCATAAATATATTGTCCCCACTCATGCAAAATATAGTACCGGCACTATATGCAAAGTCAGGAACAATAAAATTGACTTCATTGTAATGATGACGAATGATGTTAACATACCTTTCAACGGCTGTAGCACTGCCCCCCGTAGTCGTAAGGATTATAAATAATTTCTCTTTCTTGTCAGGCTCGCCAGCTAACTCTTCAACTATTCTCAAGACCGCATTTTCATTCCCGTCGACAATCGTTCCATAGTAGGACAACACATCCCCGCCTAGATGATTTTCCAAATTAATTAGTTGGTTGTTCAAAAATTCCTGAATGGGCAATTTCAAAGGATAGGGGTTTGATTCCAAAGATCTGGGCTATGCAGGGTCGTACCACTTGTTGGGCTTATTTATTTAATTTATTTCTCGGATAGCGGGATGAAAAGTAGTTAAATAACGTACGACCAGAGGGTCATCGGCCCTGAGCAATCTGGGCGTTTCCTTTACATAGGTAAGAAACAAATTCCGGCCAAAGGGTTTCCGAAGCTGTCTGGTTTTCCAGACTATCTCACCTGACAATACTTCTTGATCACATCATAGGATTTCAACAACCCCATTTCTCCTGCCTTGCTCAAATCGGTGCATCCTCCGTCTTTGTCGGCCAATTCGATTTTGGATAATCCGCGCTGGTAATAAGCGTTGGTATTCTTTGGATCAAGTTCAATGACTTTATTATAGTCCGTGATCGCGCCGCGGTGATCCTTCAAAAGGGCTTTGGTTAATCCGCGATTGATATAGGCGTCAAGATCCTGAGGGTCAAGTTCAATTCCCTTATTGTAGTCGGCCATCGCGCCTTTGTTGTCGCCCGACTCATTTTTTGCTACGCCGCGATTAATATACGTAGCGGCATTGCCAGGGTCGAGTTCGATGGCCTTATTATAATCCAGCATGGCCCCATCGCGGTCGCTCAATTCGTGTTTGTCGTTGCCCCGATTGGCATAGGCTTTTGCATTTTTCGGGTCAAGTTGAATGGCTTTGGTATAATCGTCGATGGCTCCCTTGTAATCGCGGAGCCGCGTTTTCGCAACGGCCCGGTTCGAATAGGCATCGGCATCGTTGGGATCAAGTTCTATCCCCCGATTGTAGTCGGCCATCGCTCCGGTGTAATCCTCCAGCATCGCTTTAGCAAAGGCGCGGTTCGTATAGGCTTCTGCGTCGTTTGGTTCAAGCTGGAGCACACTGTCGAAGGCGGCGATGGCCCCTTTGAAGTCACCGGATTCAATTTTGGAAAGGCCATTGTTGAATGGAACTTTTGCATCTTGCCCGTACGAGGAAAACAGGGAAAGAGCCGCAATAGTCAGTACGATTGACGTTTTCATATCTAAGCGTTGATGTGCCTTACCAAATATAACTATTTAATAAATGGCATATTCAACGCTATGAACCTTGCTTTCAGCGTTTCTGCCGGTAAGCAGCGATTCCCTTCTGATGTTAGTGTAAGACGAAATGTTCTCCCAACTTCAAAATCCGAAAAGGCTGATGCACAGACTTTGCTTCGGCTGCAAAATCACCCGGGTCAGCGGTGTTGAAGCTAAACAGGTCATAATGGTGGGGGATAACGAGTCGCGCGCCCACTTGTTTTCCCAGCTGTGCTGCCTCACGGGTACTCAGGTTTCCCGCCACGCCGCGCTGAGGATCGTTTCCATTGATCGGCAACAACGCCACATCCAATCGAAATGGCTTTAACGTTTCGACCATGCCATCGTACCACACCGTATCGCCACTGTGATAGACCGACCATTTCCCAAACTGAACGACATACCCCATAAACCTGCATTGCCCGATTTCGTCGCGCTCCACGGTGTTGTGTGCGGCCGGCACGCCATAAAACGTAAATCCCTTGATTTCAATTTTTTCCCCATCATTCAAGCCCACCGGAAAGGCGAGGTTGCAGTTGACCCGATCGGCAACAAATCCGCGATTCGCTTCCGGTATGATGAACGCAATGGAAGGATTCAGTTGAAGCACCGGTAACAATGTTCCAGCATCCAGGTGGTCGGTATGGTTATGACTGGACGTGACAATGTCGATGCAGTCGAGTAGTCCGGGTTCAATCACCAACTCGCTCATGCGCACGTGGGGCTTGCTTGTTGCTTCGTATTTTTTAGTCAACGAATCAGAGAGGTAAGGGTCCAACAGAACACATAACCCATTCCACTGAATCAAAAACCCACTTTGACCCAGCCACCACAAATCGAAGGAATCCGTTTGCGAATTCTTTTTCGCCTGATGGATCTGCTTTTGAAGCTCAAGGCCCTTGCAAAAAGCGGGGATAAGGAGAGGAGTCATGGATTTCTACCCTTTGCCACAAAGACACAAAGGCACGAATAATTTTTCTTTAGCATAGGAACTATAGTCACTTTTGCCTCACGGCCTACCGAAATAAGATTTTAGATAAATTGAGCAAAGCAAATTAAAAAAAAAGGTAGTGTCTTTGTGCCTTAGTGGCAAATGAGGGAATACTAATCACAAACTCTCCCTCACCTTCTTTGCCCCTTTCACCATGTTGATCAGCTTTTGCCGCGATGCCCAGCGGGCGGTTTGGCTAAGACCGCAATCGGGAGCGACGGCCAGTTTTTCTGCCGGTACAAACTTCAAACATTGTTTTATCCTCGCCACCACATCGTCCACCGTTTCAATATAGTAGTTCTTCACGTCCACGATGCCCACGGCAACATCCATTTTCCGGGCGAACTCTTTCAGGAGCTCAACTTCGGCAAATTCACGATTCGCCATTTCAATATGGACTTCATCCACCTTGAAGTCAAGAAAATCGGGCAGCATGGGCGCAATGTGGCGATAGCCTACCGGTCGTCCTTTAAAGTTTCCAAAACAAAGATGAGTAGAGAGCCTGCACTTTCCGTAAACGGATCCTACCGTGCGATTAAAGATATCGACAAATCGCTTCGTGTCTTCCTTATAGGCATAGCAACTCATCGAAGGTTCGTCCACTGTGATTTCACGACACCCTGCCGCAACCAAATCCTCCAATTCTTTTTTCACGAAGGGGAGCAGCGCTTCGGTGATCGCATACCGGTCCTTGTACTGATCATTGGGCAGAAGCCTTCCACTCAATGTATAGGGACCCGGAACACTTGCTTTTAAGGTTGGTCCGGATGGCGCCAACTTCTGCAGCCGTTTGAATTCCTTTACCGTCCCCAATCCATTGGGCGCCGTGAGGGTATCCACAATGGAATTTTTTCCGCGCTGATCGTGTGCCGCCGGTCCGAACTTGCGCAGTTCATCCGTGTTCTCCCGGATCCCGGTAAGGTATCCATAAAATGATAGATTGAAATCCAGCCGGGTCTGCTCGCCATCGGTGATGACATCCAATCCCGCGGCAACCTGATCGTGAATAGCAGCAACAACGGCATCGTCAATCATTTCTTCGATGTCCACGCGGCCGAATTCGTGGAGGTTCTTTACAGCAAATTCTAGCCACCCGGGAAAGGGATAACTTCCAATGACCGTTGTCCGAAGGGGGATGGGTTGCATAGGATGAAAGATTTAAAATTTAAAGATTTAAGATTGGTGAGGGTTTGTTATTCAAGCATTGACGCTCTGATTTTAAATTTTGAATCTAAAGTTTTAAATCTTTTCATAGAGCTTCGCTAGCCGGTGGGCGTGTTCGTCATATGCGGATTCAAATAATTCGGTGGCTCGCTTTTCCCCCACCACCACGGCACCTGTCAATACTTTGGGAGGCTGACCTTTGGCCGTGAGCAACCGGGCTACTTCCGCTTTGATGCAATTAACAATCATCGCACCACCTACAGTTGAACCCGGAGAAACAGGCGTATCCAATCCCTCGACATACACCATAGCATCACCGGCCGGAGCACCGGTATCCAAAACGAGATCGGCAAAATCGCTGAGCTTTTTCCCATCTGCCCGTTTGCTTTTGCTTTTTTCCGAATGTTCCCTGGTAATGATCGCAACCACTTTTATTCCTTTGACTTTAAAAAGTTCTCCCATTTCGATCGGAACGACATTGCATCCGCTGGAGGATATGATCAGTGCGCTGTCTTGATTGGAAACATCAAAATTCCGAAGGATCCGTTCGGCAAGTCCGGATGTATTTTCCAGAAACATGGCCTGGCGCTGACCATTGGCGCCTACTACAAGGTTGTGAAAGGTAAGAGAGAGTTCAACTATCGGATTAAACCCAGGGAAGGAACCGTACCGCGGCCACATCTCTTCGACCAGGATCCGGCTATGGCCGGAACCAAACACGTGCACCATTCGTCCTGCTAAAATGGTTTGTGAAAACCATTGGGCGGCCTGCAGCATCAATGCTTCTTGCTTCGACACGGCATCGAGGATATGGCGGCATTTTTGAAGGTAATCTTGAGTCGAAGTCATAGTTGCAAATTCATTTCATTTTAGACAAGGCGAAACCCGCAGCGCCTACGGCTCCGGCACCATCGGAAAAGTGAGCGAACCGGATGGGCGTTTGTTTGCCACCCGGCCGCCACTCATGAAGGTCGAGAAAACTTCTAAGCGGGGTCATCAATGCATCCTTTGCCTGAACCATCCCACCGCTCAAAATGACTGTCTGGGGTGAAAGTACATTAATGGCCGAGGCGATGCAGATAGCAAGTTTTCTTACTGAAGACAGCCAGACCCAGGTAGCGAAAGGCTCTCCTTTTATATAGTCGCGTACCAGATCTTCGGTGGAATGATATTTTCCATGCGATCGTTCACCCAGCGTTGTATTCCCAATTGCCACTTCAATGCTGCCGGGCATGTTGGTAACATCCATCGTGAACGTTTCGGCGTTCACCGTGGTGTGGCCAAAGTGTCCGGCCATTTGAGAAACACCCTGGTAAAGTTGCCCGTTGATCAAAATTCCTCCACCAACTCCTGTACCCAGTGTGAGGATGATGGCGTGCTGCAGTCCCTTTGCGGCACCGAAGGATGCTTCGGCCACCATCGCGGCATGGCCATCGTTGAGGACCCATACCTTTTCTCCAATCCAATCCGACCACTGGAAATTCTCCAGACCGGGCAACCTTCCCGGCATGAGACCAATACATTTATTTTCTGAATCGGCAAGCCCGGGGGCAGACAATCCAATGGCGTCTACTTTTCTTCCCGACTTTTTTGTGAAAGCAAGAATCATGTCGGCCACAGCCTGTTTCCAGTGTTTGTCGTCTTGTTCGTTCGTATCCTTCTTTGCTTCTCCCAGGATTTTTCCCTCTTTATCGATAAGGACACCCTTTATGTTTGTGCATCCCAAATCAATACCGATAGCCAATGGTTGCATAGGTAAAGTTAATATTGCCCCTCGCTGATGCTCCAGCCGCCATCCACGGCAAGCACCTGGCCGGTTGCGAATTTCGAAAAATCAGACATGAAATAAACGGCAGCACCATCAAGGTCGCCGGGCTGTCCAATGCGTCCACCGTCAAGAGGTTGTTTGGATTGCATGAACTTCAGGATGCCCTCATCATGGGCTGCCCGTTGCGACATCGGAGTTTCCACCAGCCCGGGCGCCAATACATTGATCCGGATATTGTTTTTTGCGTAGTACGAGGCAATGGATTTTGAAAAGCCAATCACGGCTGATTTACAAGCCGCGTACGCATGCGTTGAGAAGTAGTTGGGAGAGGGGGAGATGCCCAGTACCGACCCCATATTCAAAATGGTTCCTGACGTTTTTTCTGCCAGGAACGTTTTGATGGCCGCCTGGTTGGATAGCATGAGCGACGTTAAATTCAGCGCGAGGGTTTGGTTCCATCCCTCCAGTGTCAATTCGTGCAATGGACCATCACCCCACTTCCGTCCGCTTCCCCCGGCCACGTGGTATAATCCGTCAAAGCCGCCGAATTTTTTCTGGCAGGTACGAATGGCGTTGGCAGCCGTATCGGTTCGAGTAGCGTCGCCCATTTGAGCAATCTCGTTTCCTTTTAAAACGGAAGAAGTTATTTCAACGCTTTCACGGTCGAGACCGACGGCGACGATCTTCGCCCCCTGTGTTGCAAAAGCAAATGCTGCGGAAAGTCCGATGCCCGTTGTTCCACCAATAATGACGAACCGTTTTTGCCGGAGCCAAAGCTGATCCATGGAAAGATTGAATTAGAAGCATTAAAAATAGTGAATTGCCGGGAAATCGATTTTAAAAGACATGGTAGTGAGCGCCGTCTATACAATTATCAGCGGACGGCGCCGCATAAATTTGCCCAGAAGAATTACACCCAAGAAGTCAATTTGGGTACCTTTGATTATGAATAAGAAATTTCAATTCACAGCTGTAATCGAAAAGGAAGGCGATGGATATGTCTCCTTGTGCCCGGAGCTTGATATTGCAAGTCAAGGTGAAACCGTTGAAGAGGCAACTGCAAATCTCAAGGAAGCGGTTGAACTTTTTTTTGAAAATGCTTCAAGTAAGGAGATCAAACAAAGGCTCCATGAAGAAGTGTTTGTAACACGCCTGGAAGTAGCCATTGGGTAAGGTAAAAATTTTATCTGGGCAGAGATGTCTGCAAAATCCTCATAGAAAGTGGATTTGAACAAGTCAGGCAAAAGGAGAGTCACATCATCATGCAACGAAAAACTGCAGACTCTACTATCACCGTTCCAGTACCCGACCATAAAGAAATCCGAATAGATACGTTGCAATCGATTATCCGATAGTCGGGTTTATCAAAATCACTTTTTGAAAATTAGAAAATCGGGAAGTCGGAGGGGTGGATTATCATGCTAGCAATCCTCCTCAAAATAGGGTAACTTTCTTATTCACCAAACCTAACCTTATGGATACGAAAAAATTCTTAACCGGTACGCTGGTAGGAGGCATTGCCTTCTTCTTTCTTGGTTATTTGATTTATGGCTTGGCCCTGGCGAGCTTTTTTAGCTCACATGCCGGCGCTGCCTCCGGTGAAATGAAGTCAATGGAAGAAATTGTGTGGTGGGCGCTCATTCTGGGCAACCTGGCGTCTGGCGCCCTTTTTACTTATATTTTCCTGAAATGGGCGAACGTCTCTACGTTTGGCAGCGGCGCCAGTGCGGCTGCGGCAATCGGATTCTTCATGTCGTTGAGTATGGACCTGATCCGATTTGCAACATCAAACAGTCTTGACCTTGCCGCGTCCCTTACGGATGTCGTAGTAGGAACGGTGATGGCCGCCATCGCCGGAGGGGTTATTGGCGCGGTGTTGGGAATGGGGAGTAAGACCTGATCAACCTTTCTAACTACCAATCTGAAAACCCCGACAATGGTCGGGGTTTTTGTTTGGTTTGAATTTTGTTGCCGTACCTTTGCGCAACCTTTTTTCTATCATTGAAAATCGCCAAAAAAATCGTCTTTTACCTCGCCGTAGCCCTTGCCGTGGTGTTCGCTGCAACCACTGCGTCGGTATTCCTCTTCAAAGACCGCATCATCCACCAGTTTATCGAAGAAGCCAACAAAAGCCTGAGCACACCGGTGAGAATCGGGAAAATAAATGTCTCTTCGTGGAATGATTTTCCCAACCTCGCCATCGTATGTACCGATGTCTATGTGGAAGACAGCCAACCTGGAGAGTACCCGCTGCTGACCGCGAAGACGGTCTCTTTTTATATCAACCCCATTGAAGTCTGGAACGGAACGTATTCCATCCGCGGCCTGCAGATCACCGACAGCGAAACGAACCTCAAAATCAATCCTTCGGGAGTAAACAATTACACCATCTTCAGGAAGCGGGGGCACGACGCTGCGGGCGCGATTGTTTTTAATCTTAAGAATGTGCGGCTTCGCGATACCAAAGTAAACTATCATGATCAACGGGCGCATGATCATCATATTTTTCAAAGTAAGAAGCTGATCGCCTCGATCGCCATCACGGGCGATTTATATGATATCGATGCCGACGGTGATGTCACCACCATCCAAATTGGAGTCGGCAGAAAGATTTTCTTAAAAGATAAACGATTTGAAGTAACATCGAACCTGTTGTATGATGATGCCCGCAAAAACCTTCTCATTCATCCGTCTTCGCTCCGGGTAAACAGGTCTTCTTTTGAAGTCAGGGGCAATTACTCCTTTCTCACAAAAAATATCATCGACCTTACCGCCAAGGCAAAGGACACCGACATTCAATCCTTACTTTCCCTGATGCCGGATGAGGTTACCCATAGGCTGGCAAAATACGAGAGCGAAGGAGAAGTATATTTCGACCTCACCATGAAAGGTGAAATCGGGGTACATAAAAGTCCATTCCTCTCTATCCGTTTTGGATGCAAGGACACACGGCTCTTTCATCCCGACTATCAATCCAAGATCACGCATGCGAATCTGGAAGGCTCGTTTGCGAGTCCCTCGGTGACTGACCTTTCTCATGCGGAGCTGTTCCTGAAAGGAATTACGGGAGAACTCAACGGAAAGCCTTTCCACGCAGATTTTTCAATAGAGAATTTCGATGACCCCTATGTTGCCTGCGACTTTAAAGGGGAGTTGGATGGGGCCTCCATCCTGCACTTCTATCCGTTGCCTTCCATCCAACAACTACAGGGCGTCATCCGGGCCGATGTTTCGCTGGCCGGCAAAATCTCCTTGCTCCGGAAGCGGTCCACTGCCCAACAAGTAAAGACACAAGGGTCTGTCGAGATGAAGAATCTGCAGCTCACCGTCGGCGACCAAAAAATTCATTTCAAAAATCTGAATGGTTCCTTACAATTCAATCACAACGACCTTGCGTTGAGTAACGTCAGCGGCCAGTTTGAAAGCAGCGATTTCAGGCTCAACGGGTTTTTCAAGAATGTCGTTACCTTTTTGCTGTTCGAAAACCAGCCGATTGGAATCGAGACCGACCTTCAATCCAATTTCCTTGACCTCGACCAGCTTTTCTCCATTGGCTTTGCCCAAAAAGGGTCGGGGGACTATCGCTTTCATATTTCGCCCCACCTTCATCTCAACTTCAATTGTAACATCAAATCGATGAAGTACAAACGCTTCAGGCCACGGAATGTGGTGGGGGATTTGCTGATAAAAAATCAGATGGCGGTCTCCCGCAACATCACGCTCAAAACGATGGGGGGCGATCTTTCGCTGAACGGCATCGTCAATGCCAGGGAACCAAAGGCCATTGAAGTAGTCAGTGCCTTTAAGCTCAATGGCATTCACATCGATAGCCTGTTTACGGTTTTCGAGAATTTTCACCAAAACTTCATTCAGGACAAACATTTAAAAGGAAGAGCATTCGCGGACGTGAGTATGGAGATGACACTCAATGAAAAATAAAAGCTTTATTCCGAAACACTGATTACGGACATCACCGTCTCGGTGAAAAATGGAGAACTGAATAATTTTGAGCCAATGCAAAAACTGAACAAGTATTTGGATGACGAAGGATTGAATCACCTTCGTTTTGGTGACCTGAAAAATGAAGTTCATATCGAAAAGAGAATGATTTATCTTCCCCAGATGGAAGTCAGCACCAACGTGACGGTCATCCAGCTCAGCGGCACCCATTCCTTTGATCAGAAAATTGATTACCGGGTGATCGCTCCGCTGCGCAACCGGAAAAAAATTGATCCCGATGAAGCGTTTGGTGCAATCGAAGAAGACAACGTAGGGAAGCCAAAGGTTTTTCTCAAGATTACCGGTACGACGGAAAACTATACCGTAAGCTATGACCGGATGGCTGTCAAAAAGAAAATTGTCAGTGATCTCAAAAAAGAAGTGAAGGAACTCAAGGACGCTTTTAAGGCCAAAGGCAAGCAAAAGAAAAAGGAACTGGAGTTGGAGAAGGATCAGTACTTTGATTGGGAATAAATTTAGTATCATTGCGAAAATGATGGATATATGAAATACGACGTCTACGGTATTGGTAATGCGTTGGTGGATATTGTAACGGAAGTGGATAACGATTTTTTTAAACAAAACAATATTGAAAAAGGCGTGATGACCCTGGTGGATGAAAAGCGTCAGCAGGAATTGATGAAGGTCATCGACATGAAGCACAGCAAGATGGCATGCGGGGGGTCGGCCGGAAATACGATGATTGCCGTTAGCCAGTTCGGCGGGAAAAGTTATTACTCCTGCCTGGTAGCCCATGATGAGTTGGGAAAATTCTTTCTTGAAGACCTGAAGCGCAACGGTGTAGCGACGAACTTGAAATACGAGCAATGCCCGCCCGGCCACTCCGGCCGCTGCCTGGTCATGACTTCCCCTGATGCCCAACGGACGATGAATACATTTTTGGGAGTAAGCTCATTTCTTTCCCCCGAACACGTGGATGAATCAGCGATCATTTCTTCTTCTTATGTATATCTGGAAGGCTACCTGGTATCCAGTCCGAAGGGATTGGAGGCCATGAAAGAGGCGAAGAAGATTGCAGAGAAGCACAAGGTGGATGTGGCACTGACGTTGTCCGATGCCAGCATGGTCAACTATTTTTCAAAACAAATGGAAGAAGTAGTGGGCGCCAGCGTGGACCTGTTGTTTTGCAATGAGGAAGAGGCCATGATCTTCACGGGCACCACAGCCGTACGGGATGCCGGCGAAAAGCTGAAGCAAGTCGCCAAGCGTTTTGCGATTACGCTGGGGGCTAATGGCGCATTGATCTACGATGGGGATACCTACATCCGGATTGAACCCTACAAGGTTCGCGCAGTAGATACCAATGGAGCGGGAGACATGTTTTCAGGGGCATTTATCTATGGCATTACACACCATCACAGTTATGCCGAAGCGGGTAAACTGGCCTCTTTGGCTTCCTCCCGTGTGGTGTCGCAGTGGGGCCCGCGTTTAGAGGCACAACAGGCCAAAAACGTGTTGGAAGAGTTGATTGTCAAGTAGTCAATGTTTCCAACTGGCTAATTGAGAATTCCTTTAACTAAATATATTTTTAAAGGACAAAAGCCAAAATTCCCTCTAATTTCGCTAGTACCTCCCATGCCTCCTTGCAAATCACAAAAAACATAGGCATTTTTGCAGCCCTTTATGAACTAAGGGTAATCCGACACGACTATGAAGCGTACCTATCAGCCTTCCCGCAAAAAGAGAAAAAATAAGCACGGTTTTCGTGAACGTATGGCCACCGCCAACGGCCGGCGGGTTTTAGCCAGCAGAAGAAGAAAAGGAAGGAAGAAACTCACCGTTTCCGACGAAAAGACCTTAAAGCACAAGTAGCGACCTACCCCAAAAAGGCCTGCCTGCCGAACTGTGTCTGACGAAGCTGCCTCAGCATAGTCAGAGCGCCTCGCCCAGGCGGGGATTAATTTTAATCTCATGGGGAAATTCACCTTTAAGAAGGAAGAACGACTCAGTAAAGAAAAATGGATTCAGGAACTCTTTGAGAAGGGTTCCTCTTTTATTTTATACCCCTTCCGGGTTGTTTACCTTCCTCATCCGGATCCGATGCACCCTGCCCACCAAGTGCTGATTTCTGTTTCTACACGCCATTTCAAGAAGGCAGTCGACCGGAACACAATCAAAAGGCGCATCCGGGAGGGCTACCGGCTTAACAAGCTAAAGATCCTTTTACCTGGAAAATGGCTCATTGCGTATATTTACATAGCGAAGGAGATGATTCCCTCCGAAATGATCCACAAAAAGCTGGTTCATTCGTTTGAACAACTCCAACGGAATAAACACGATGAGAAAAAGTAAGATCGCATTTGTAGCGGCCGCAGTCGGTGGATTAGCCTTCTTTGCCTTTACCGGTCCGGGAGAAAGGTATTTCGACATTGCGAAGAGCCTCGATATTTTTGCAACTCTTTTTAAAGAGGTCAATGCCTACTATGTTGATGAAGTAGATCCCAGAAAGTTGATTCATACAGGCATTAATGGCATGCTTGAATCACTTGACCCGTATACTGACTATATTCCGGAAGAGAATCTGGAAGCCTTTAGCATACAGACGACGGGCCAATATGCAGGTATCGGCGCCGTCATCGGCGTTGTTAACAAAAAGACAGTTGTCACCGAACCGTATGATGGATTCCCTGCCTTTAAAGCGGGCATCCGGGTCGGAGATCAGGTGATTTCAGTAGATGGCAAAAATACGGAAGGCAAGAGTACGGCTGAAACGAGCGCATTGCTGAAAGGCAAAGCCAATACCGCTGTGGAAATCGTAATCCGGCGGATCGGTTTGAAAGAGGATTTACATTTTACCATCAGCCGCGAAAAAATCAAGATCAGCAATGTGGTTTACCAGGGCCTGATTGGCAGTGATGTTGCCTATGTCAAGTTGAACGATTTTACCCCGGGGGCGGCAAAAGAAATAGAAGATGCAGTTGTGAAACTAAAAGAAAAGGGCGCCAGAAAAATCATTCTCGACCTGCGTGACAATCCGGGAGGACTCCTTTATGAAGCCGTGAATATGGTCAATATTTTTATTCCGAAAGGATGGGAGGTGGTGAATACAAAGGGCAAAGTTCAGGATTGGAATAAATCCTATATGACGTTAAATCAACCGATCGATACAGAGATGCCCATCGCCGTTCTCACGAGTCAGGGAAGCGCTTCGGCGTCTGAAATTGTAGCCGGGTCATTGCAAGATTACGACCGGGCGGTTTTGGTTGGCCAAAAGACATTTGGCAAGGGGTTGGTACAAACGACGCGTCAACTGGCTTACAACGCCCAACTCAAAATAACCACGGCCAAATACTACATTCCCAGTGGTCGTTGCATTCAGGCCCTGGATTATTCGCATCGCAAGAACGATGGAACGGTAGAAAAATTTGCCGACTCCGTAAAGTCCGAATTCAAGACCAAGGCAGGACGCAAAGTATATGACGGTGCCGGCCTTGATCCGGATGTTCCCGTGCCGGATGAATTTCTCGGAACGGTGACGACGGAATTGGTCACCGCCCTGCTTGTTTTTGACTACGCGACGCAATACTGTAGTGATCACCCGACGGTCCCGGAAACCATGAAAAATTTCAGACTTTCAGACGCGGAGTACACCAAGTTTGTAAGCTGGTTAAAGGAAAGAAATTTTTCTTATAGAACGGAGTTGGAGAAGGAAACCGAGACCTTGATTGCGGCGGCAAAGAGTGAACGAATTTATAATGAACTTCAAGGTCAACTGACTGCACTCAAATTGAGAATAGAACAGAGCCATGCCTCTGATTTTGCACGTTTTAAAGATGAGATAAAACGCGTCCTGGAGCAGCAAATTGCCTTTCACTACCGGCTGGAGGCAGGCCAGGCGGAGGTATCGCTCGATCGTGATCCTGAAATTCTGGAAGCCCGGAAAATACTTTCCGATGCCGCAGCGTACAAGAAACTTCTATCCCCTCGCTGATGGCTGTACTCTTGAGCCTGGAGACCTCTACGACAGTTTGCTCCGCAGCCCTCCATGAAAATGGAAAACTCTTGGCTTTTTCCGAATTGCATATTGCCCAATCGGCCTCCTCGAAATTGGCTATTATGATCGATGACCTTTTTAAAGTGTGCAGTGTGAAGCCGGGCCAAATAGATGGCGTTGCAGTTTCCGGCGGGCCCGGTTCATTTACAGGGTTGCGCATTGGGGTCGCAACGGGCAAAGGAATATGCTACGCCCTGAACATACCGTTGATCTCAGTGAATACGTTGGAGCTCATGGCGTACCAGGTCGCATCGGTGGATAGTCCAGACTCCCTGTTATGTCCGATGCTGGATGCCAGAAGGATGGAGGTTTAT
>DATHFS010000618.1:0-4995 GCA_035317975.1 Cyclobacteriaceae bacterium
GTAACTATCACATGATCCAAGACCTGGATTTCCTATCTAATTACCGTGTCTTTCCAACTCTTTAGCCATTGACTTAATAACTCCAGCCTTATCTTTTTTTACTTCTTTCAACATTGCCTTCCTGTCGTCCGGTATAGTGAAATATTTTTCGGCCCATAAATTTATCTCAATCATGATAGGAAGTAAGTCGATCCCCTTTCGGGTCAATCTATATAATACTTTTGCTTTACTATCCGGGTGATCTAACTTCTCAATCATCTTATTTTCTTCCAGCGCCTGCAACCGGGACGCTAAAATATTGGTGGCTATTCCTTCCGCTGACTTTCGGAAATCACCGTAGGTACACTCTTTTGCGAACATCAGGTCTCTTACAATCAGCAGAGACCACTTATCCCCCCAAATATCCAGGGAACAGCTAACAGGGCAATCTGACCTCTTTTTGGCCTTATTCATAAAAATATTTTAAATATCACTTGCATTATGCAAGTTAATGATACATTTGCACTTGCAATATGCAAGTAAAATTACAAAACAACAGAATATGAAACAAACAATTTTAGTAACAGGAGCATCTTCGGGCTTTGGTTTGTTAGTCGCAAATGAGCTACACAAAAAGGGGTACAATGTAATTGGCACAAGCCGAAACCCTGAAAAAAATCAGTCGTCATTGCCATTTAAAATATTGACATTAGATATTACTGATGACAATTCTATCAAATCTTTTGGAAAACAACTTTTTACCGAAATCAAACAATTAGATGTTTTGATAAACAATGCAGGTTTTTATTTATCCGGACTTGCAGAAGAAACTTCTATTGAGCAAGGCAAGAAGCAATTGGAAACTAATTTTTGGGGAACAGTAAAACTCACCAATGAGTTACTGCCCTATTTTAGAAAGCAACGCTTTGGTAAAATAATCACAGTCGGTTCTATTATGGGGTTAATCAGTCTTCCAGGCGGTGCTTTTTACGCTGCTTCCAAGCACGCACTTGAAGGTTATTTCAGAGCGCTGCGTTTTGAACTAAATGAATTTAATATAAAAGTTTCTATGGTTGAGCCAGTGGGTTTCAAAACCAATATAGTCACTAACTCTATAGTTGCGGAAAATAAAATAAGTGATTACAACGCATATCGCACAAAACTGGAAGATTATACAAAAGATTTATTTGCAAAATCAGAAGAGCCAACTGCTGTTATTGAAACTCTTTTAAAATTGGTTAAAAATGAAAACCCAAATTTTAATCATCCCGTGGGCAAAGGGTCATCTTTATTCCCTGCCATACAGTACTTTTCATATAAGACTTTTGAAAATTCTGTGATTAAAAACATTAACAAATTCAAAAAATAAAAAATGGTACCACGAAGACTTCGTAAAAAGCGCATTGGAATTTCTAGAGCCGCAAGGAATTAATCAACTATATATCATGAAGGCATTTATTATTAAACGCTACGGTAAGAAAGAAAAATTACACCTTATTGAAATATCAGAGCCGGTTGCAAAAGAAAATGATGTACTCGTTCAGATTCACGCTGCCGGTGTAAACCAACTGGATTCTAAAATCAGAGACGGAGAGTTTAAGTTAATTCTGCCTTACAAACCGCCATTTACTTTGGGGCATGATGTGGCGGGCGTTGTAACAAAAGTGGGTTCAGGGGTTAACAAATTCAAAGTTGGCGATGAGGTCTATGCAAGACCGAAAGACCATCGAATTGGTACTTTTGCGGAGCTTATTGCTATCAATGAAAACGATGTTGCCATCAAACCAAAAAACCTCACGATGGAAGAAGCTGCTTCCATACCCTTGGTTGGCTTGACCGCGTGGCAAGCACTGATTGAAAAAGCGAATCTGAAGGCAGGGCAAAAAGTATTTATTCAGGCAGGCTCAGGAGGTGTCGGAACTTTTGCAATTCAACTGGCAAAGCACTTGGGAGCTACCGTAGCAACAACAACCAGTGCTGCCAACATTGACTTGGTGAAAAGTCTCGGTGCCGATGTTGTCATCGACTACAAGAAAGATGACTTCGAAACCATATTGCAAGGTTATGATGTGGTATTGAATAGTCAAGACCAAAAGACGCTCAATAAATCGCTGTGAGTGCTGAAACGTGGTGGAAAACTCACCTCTATCTCCGGGCCACCTGATTCTGAATTTGCTAAGGAAATTGGAGTTCCCTGGTATTTACAATTGATCATGAAACTTTTAAGTTCAGGGGTAAAGAAAAAAGCAAAACGCCTTGGGGCAAGCTTTTCATTTCTTTTCATGAGAGCAGAAGGAAATCAATTAAGCCAGATCGCTTCTCTTATCGATTCGGGTATTATTCACCCGGTAATGGACAAAATATTTCCTTTTGAATCAACCAACGAAGCATTGGCTTATGTAGAAAGCGGACGCGCGAAAGGAAAGGTTGTTGTTAAAGTAAGAAAGTAGGCCGATTAACTTAAGCCTTCATCCGCAAAGGAGAAGTACCCTTCGGTGGTAACGATCACATGATCCAAGACCTGAATTTCCAGGAGCTTCCCACCTTCTTTCATTTTCCTAGTCAAGTCGATATCTGCCTGGCTTGGCTGAAGATTTCCGGAAGGATGATTGTGAGCCTTATGTAAAGCTTTACATAAAGCACATTATGTAAAGTAAATAGTTATGTAAAGTAATCCGGCCAAAACGCTCATTCTCAGCTACTCAGTTCACAACCACTTTACCTAATAATTGAGGGTAAGTCCCCTTACTTGGTGCAATCAAATTCACCTAAACGATTGCATTATGGAAAAACAACTGCAAGATTTTAATCGACTGACGACAGATACCGCTGAATATCTCCGTTCAGTTCATGGTTTTTCAATCCGAACCATTGGTCACTACAAAGGAGGTTGGCGCATCATTAAAGAATACATGATTGCTAAAAAGATCAGGCGCTACACTCCATCGATTGGTAAGAAAGTACTTCATACAAGGTTCAACAAGCGAGACATCCGTGACCTGTCCCGTGACGAAAAGCAAATTTATAACAGCGTTGTTCGATTGTCGGAGTTTAAAACGAATGGCGAAATCAATTTACAACCCTTAATGGAGCGAAGAAAGTTTTCCTTTAGCGGGCAGCTTGGCAGAGCCATTAAAAATTTTATCAATCATAAGGAAGTCAATGATCGATTATCGCTTATTCGTACTTGGGGTTATCAGCGTCATCTTCACGCGTTCTTCAAATACTGTAAGAGTCAAGGGGTTCACTCGCTTTCGAAAGTCGACTTAGCTTTTGTCCTTCAATTCATTCGGCATTTGGATTCCTGGAAGGGACATCCAGTGTATCAGATGATCTCTATGCTGCGTAACTTCATCAAATACGCCTATGATCAAAAACTTCTGATTGCCGACTTCTCCGAACGGATTCCCAGGTACAGGTCGGTCAGCCAGCCCAAGCTTCCTTCGACATACTCAAAGGAAGAAGTTGTTCGGCTACTCAAATCCATTGACCGATCCGGTTCGATAGGAAAGAGGAACTATGCAGTCATTCTGATGGCAGCGCGTCTCGGGTTGAGAGCCTCCGATATATCCCGGTTAAAGTTTGAAAATCTGAACTGGAAAAACAGCAGCATAGAACTTGTGCAGCTGAAGACCGGCAAGGCTCTCACGCTTCCATTGCTGGCTGATGTGGGTAATGCAATCATTGATTATCTGAAGCGTGGCAGACCTAAATCTGAAGAAGCATTCATCTTTCTGACCGAACGGCCACCCTTTGGTCATTTTCCTTCCAGCAATGTTGTGACGCACATTGTTCAGCGTGCTTTCAGAAGGGCGGGCATTACGATTACAGGCCGCAGGTTTGGACCACACGCACTCAGGCATAGCCTTGGATTTAGAATGCTACAGGAAAGCACAGTTCTTCCCGTGATCTCTGAAGTGTTGGGTCATAAAAGTTCCGAATCGACCCGTTACTATCTCCGGATTGATCTTCAGTCTATGCAGCAATGCGTGCTGGATATTCCACCCGTAAGGGATGGCTTTTATATGCAGAAAGGAGGTGTGTTCTATGAGTAAGCTTTATAACAGTTGTTACGGCCTTCATCTTAAGCAGTTCGTTGACATGAAAAGAACGCTGGGCTTCAAATACAAAACCCAGGCTGTCATCCTGTATCAAATTGACCGATTGGCGGAAGAGACGGAGGAATCATCACATGGCATCACAAAAGAGTTTGCAGACAAGTGGTGTAAGAAGCGATGTTACGAGGCAGATTTTTATCGGTACACTCGGATTAGTTTATTGGCTTCATTCTCTTCCTACTTGCGTGATTTAGGTATCGACTCTTACATTCCCAAACTTCCCCGCTATCAACCGCATACGTTTATCCCCTATATCTACTCCCCCAAGGAGATTGAATCAATCCTCAATGCGTGTGATGACCTGAGGCTTGCAAAAGCCTTCAGAAGCTCAGACCTGCTCGTCATGCCCGTATTAATCAGATTACTCTATGCCACAGGATTACGCATAGGTGAAGCGTTATCTCTTAAGAGGCAGGATGTCAATTTAAATGAGAATTGGTTACGCGTTAAGGACAGTAAGAACGGAAAGGAACGAATAATCCCGATCTCAAATTCCCTGACTTCTGTATGCACGCAATATGCAACATACCGTGACATGCTGTCTGTTACAGCTCAGAAGTCTCCTTATTTCCTTGTCGGTGTTGGTGGAAAAAAATGCAGCCAGCAGGCAGTACGCGCATGGTTTAAAAGGTGTCTTAGGATAGCCAGGATCTCTTATGTGAGCAGAAACAGATTACCTCGCGTGCATGACCTGAGGCACACGTTCGCAGTCAGTTCCCTTGCCAGCATGGCTGAAGCAGGAATTGATCTTTATGTATCGCTGCCGGTATTATCCACCTACCTGGGCCACCAATCGATCGAGGGAACAAATCATTATGTCCGCTTAACGGCCAGGATGTACCCGGAGTTACTGAAGGATGTTGACACTATCTGCTTGGATGTATTCCCAAAATACAAA
>DATHFS010000619.1:0-2536 GCA_035317975.1 Cyclobacteriaceae bacterium
AGACGTAGAAGCGTATCTATTGTATTTAGAGGATCTGGAAATCGTGCTGGTAGTGGATAAAATGAATTTAAGCCTGTTCTAGATAAAATGAATTTGAGTCTGATCTAAAAAATAGACCCTTGGGGCTGACCAAAAAATACCGCGGAGACGCGGAGGCGCAACGTAGGCGCAGAGGCAAAAGATAATTTGGATTGACCTTTCAAACAATAAGGTGAATGAAACCCTTTCTAGAAGAACTAGCCGAAAAAATAATTTCCGGGCATCCCAGGCTGGAGGAATTAACGATCGTTTTTCCTAATCGGAGGGCAGCGTTATTCTTTCATCACTACCTATCGACGCACGTAACTCAACCGGCATGGTCGCCCAAGCTTAAAACAATTGAAGAATTATTCCATGAGCTTTCCGACTTGCAGGAAGCCGATCGCCTCAGCCTCATCTTTACGCTCTACCGGGTTTACCGGAAGCTGATCAATAAGGAAGAATCGTTTGACCAGTTTTATTTCTGGGGCGAGATGTTGTTGCGCGACTTCGAAGAGGTGGATAAATATTTGATTCCCGCTGCCATGCTCTTCAAAGACCTGAGCCAATTGCGGGAACTCGATGAAAGCTTTGATTACCTGACGGAAGAGCAAAAGAAATTTCTCCGGGAATTCTGGCTGAACTTTGAGGACAAGCCCGCAGGCAGTAAAGAAGAATTTTTGAAAGTTTGGCGTGAACTTCCCCATGTTTACCGCGACTTCGTCAAGTCGCTGCGGGCGGAAAAGCTGGGCTACGAAGGGATGATTCACCGCGAAGTCGCGGAGGGCATTCTTGGGGGAAAGCTGCATAGCAAACTCAAAGCAAGTAATGCGGCGGGCAAAATTATCTTTGCCGGCTTCAACGCGCTGACAAAATCCGAAGAAGTATTGATTACGCATTTCGTCAGTGAGGGGGCACAGGTATTCTGGGACCTTGACGCCTATTATGTGGAAGACCCAAACCAGGAGGCCGGTCAATTCTTTAGACAGTACAGCAAGCATAGCGTTTTGAGTGCCACGTTTGATCCGGCGCTGGCGTCGAACTTCGTGAACGCAGAAAGGAAGGTTGCCCTCTACGGAGTTCCGCAAAAAGTGGGACAGGCCAAGTTGCTGGGACAACTGCTCGAAACCGAAGGGCAGGTTGAAGAAAAGGAAGCGGTAAAGACGGTGATCGTTCTTCCCGACGAATCGATGCTATTGTCGGTCATGCACTCGCTTCCCGAGGTGCTTGAAAGTGTAAACGTCACGATGGGGTATCCCTTGCGAAGCACGCCGCTGTGTAACTTACTGGAACTGTTGCTCGATCTTCAGATCAACCGGCGAGGGGATGCCTTTAGCCATCGCCAGGTCACGGCCATTCTTGCCCATGCCTACGTGCTTTCGCAGGATGAGGGAAACGCTACTGATCTCCGGCTGAATATCATTCATCAGAACCGGGTCTTTGTTGCTGCGGCCGAATTGCAGAAAGAGAAAAGCATTTTGGAAGTCCTGTTTCAGCCAGTCAATCCGGACGGCATTGCCTCCTATTTGTTAGAGATCGTTCAAACGCTCGGCGCGAGCTTCAACGATCGACAAAGCTTTGATCGCGAATACGCATTCCATTTCCATCGCCATTTGTCGCGCTTGCACGAAGTGCTGAACGACTCAGGCTCACAATTGGATTTAAAAGGATTTCAAAAGCTTTTTCGACAAGTTATCCAGTCGCAGAAGATTCCATTTACCGGAGAGCCGCTTAAAGGGCTTCAGATCATGGGTGTTTTGGAGACGCGGAACCTGGATTTCGATAACGTGTTTATTCTCTCACTCAATGAAGGCTCCCTGCCAGCCGCACACCGGCAAGGTTCATACATCCCCCACAGTATTCGCAAAGCATACGGGTTGCCCACCCACGAACATCAGGACGCCATCTATGCTTATTTGTTTTATCGGATTCTGCAACGGGCCAAAAACATTAAGCTATTTTACAACACGGAACCCGATATTTTGGGAACGGGCGAAATGAGCCGCTTCGTTCAGCAACTCATTCACGAATCGGGATGGAAAATACAACATCATATTCTCAGCAACCCGATTCAGATCGCCGAAGTGAAGCCCATCGAGGTGGCCAAGACGCCGGAAGTGATGGCGGCTCTTGCAACCTACGCAGACCCGCTGGGCAAAGGGATTTCACCATCGGCGTTGAATGACTATGTCGAGTGCCGCCTGCGGTACTACCTAAAGTACATAGCCCGACTGGAAGAAGCCAAAGAAGTTGAGGAGGACGTCGATGCACGAATTTTCGGAAACTTTTTGCATAACGTAATGGATTGGTTCTATCGGGAGTTGATGGATCGGGAACAATCCCGGGAAATTACCCCCGAGGACCTTCACCCCGCAAACGTTGAAGCTCTCCTGGACCCTTTGATCGACCGGGCTTTCCGCCTGCAGTATGATCCGGAGTCCAAAGAAGAAATGGAATACGGTGGCCAGCGGGTGGTGGTACGTGCCATTGTGAGACAATTTGCACAACGCATCCTGGT
>DATHFS010000620.1:0-4609 GCA_035317975.1 Cyclobacteriaceae bacterium
TCGTGACAAGAACTGGGAGTTAGCACCAATTTCCTCCTCCATAAAGCAGGATTGGCAAAAGGTTGCTAAGACGTCATAGGGCCCATTCCCTCAGTCTTTCTGGATAAGCAATGCAAAGAAAAACAATAACTTCATAAAAAAGAAAAATCAAAAGCCTTATTTTGTCCTCCGGTCAAATGCTAACGATTGCCGGACCCGTTCAACCTCCCTTCACCCCACCCTATAACGAACAACGAGACTGTGAAACTTGCCGCGATTGACATCGGCTCCAACGCCATCCGTTTTCAGGTATCTTCCGTTCTGGACCGCGGCCCCCGCATCCTTTTCAAGAAGCTTGAATATATCCGTTTCCCGCTGCGCCTCGGCCACGATGTCTTTGGCACGAACAGGATCAGCGAGAAGAGCATGGAGAAGTTCAAAAAACTGATGAAGGCCTATAAACTGCTCATCGAACTCTACGAAGTGGATGATTTCATGTTCTGCGCTACCTCCGCCATGCGCGAATCGGAGAATGGAGAGCAACTGGTCAGGGAAGTCCATGAAGAGTTGGGCTTAACGATCCAGATCATCGACGGGAAGCAGGAGGCGCAGCTGATCAACAAGGCGATCCAATCCTACCTCACCGACAAAACCTACCTGCATATCGACGTAGGCGGTGGAAGCACAGAGCTCAACGTGTATGCCCATGGTCATAAGGTCAAGACCCGTTCGTTCAAAATTGGTTCGGTCCGGGTACTGGAACACCATGATTCGCCTGTCATGTGGAGTGATATGGAGAAATGGATCAAAGACAACGTCAAAGCAGAGTTCGGTCCCGTGACCGCTGTGGGGACGGGAGGAAACATCAGCAAACTTTTCGAATTGTCAAAGGTAGAAGCAGGGAAGACCCTGTCGCTAAAAAAATTGAAGGAAATCAAGAAAATGGTCGAAGGTTATTCCATCGAAGACCGGATCTATCAACTTCAAATGAATCCCGATCGCGCCGACGTCATTGTCCCCGCCAGCGATATCTATATCAAAGTGATGGAGTGGGCGCATTCCAAATCGATCTTCGTACCGGAAGTCGGCCTGAAAGACGGCATGATGCTCCACCTATTTGAAAAAAATTCAAAACAAAAGAAGATTGAGTTTGTTAACACGGAGGATCAGTCGCTGGGGAGGAAGACGATTGCTTTGTAGTCGGGTGATCTGCTTGGAATCAAAAATCAAATATCAACAATAAAAAATAAACAATTCCAGTAAAGGATTTTTGATTGTTTATTGGTGATTTGTGATTGCTGATTTTACGGCGCTTGGAATCACCGATTACCCGCAATTAAGTTAATAAAGGTATAGACTGTCAACCTAGAATAATTTCACATCAACGACCGTCTCCCTCGTCACATTATAAAACTCCTTTTGGATATTAAAAGGATAATCACCGTTGAGCTCCTTGATCCCGTACGTTCCGTCTTCCTTCATCGAGTAGGCATTGACATTATCCATCAGGTTGTACCGGAGGATGTTCATCGCTTGTTTTTTCGGTATTTCCTCTTGTAACGCAAAAAGGGACTCGATCCTCCGGTCGAAACTCCGGACCATAGCGTCGGCGCTGCCGATATACACTTTCGGATTGTCTGCATTGTGAAAATAGTAGATCCGGGAGTGTTCCAGGTATTCCCCCACAATCGAAATGACTTCGATATTCTCACTTAATCCCTTCCTTCCCGGCCGTACACAGCAAATGCCCCGTACAATTAGTTTAATCTTCACTCCGGCTTGAGAGGCCGCATAGAGTTCATCAATCAATTCCTTGTCCTGGATTGAATTCAGTTTAATAATAATACCCGAAGGCGAGCCGTTTCTGGCATTCTCCGCTTCCCGGCGGACCATGTTGCAAAGCTGGATCCTCATGTCCCGGGGTGAGGTAATTAAATTCTGGTAGGCCGAGGGCTGCGAATGGCCGGTAATAACATTGAAAAATTCCGAGACATCGTTGCCATAGACCTCATTGGTACTCAACAAACCAACATCCGTGTACAAGCGGGATGTAATCTCATTATAATTCCCGCTGGAAAGATGCACGTAGCGATAGACGCGGTCATTGCGCTCTTTGCGCACGATCAATAAAAGTTTCGTGTGCGTCTTCAGGTTACTCACCCCATAAATAACAAAACATCCGGCCTTTTGAAGTTTCTGGGCTTCCCGCAAGTTGTTTTCTTCATCAAAGCGGGCCTTGACTTCGAACAATACCGACACGTGCTTCCCGGCCTCGGCTGCTTTCAATAGCGCCGCGGTGACACGCGACTCCTTCGCCGCGACCCTGTAGATCGTGATCTTGATCGACAATACATAGGGGTCATCCGCTGCTTTTTCCAATAGCTCCAGGACCGGCTCCATGGAGTTGTACGGATGATGCAAGAGAATGTCGCGCTCCTTCAGCACTTCAAATAGGTCGCGGGTGCCTTGTTCGGGGAACGTGACCGGCGCCACCGGCGGGCGAGGCTGCAAGCGTTTGGCCTTGAATTCAGTGTGATTGATAATTTGCAGGATGCCGCTGAGGTCGACCAGGCTATCTCTTGGCACCTCAATGATATTCAAATCGTCCAGGTCCCATTGGATCTTCAGCAACCGGATCATCCATGGATCGGGGTTGGCTTCCACATCCAGCCTCACGACCCGCCCCGTCCGGCGGGTTTGTAATTTGCGCTTCAGTTCCTCCAGAAAATTAGACTCAATGTCCTCGCTTTCCTCCAGCGTGAAATCGCCGTTGCGGTTGATACGGAAAAGGTTGATGCTGCTGATCTCCACATTTCTGAAGAGATGGTGAAGATTGTGCCGTATAATCGCCTCGAGCGGAACAAAGGAGATCAGTCCTTCTTCCGATTTAATTTCATAAAACCGGGACAAATTACTCGGGACCTGGATGAATGAAACCTTTTGATGATGGAGCGGTTCCTGAGGGGCCTTGGTGACCACACCAAACAAGAGCCGGTTGTTCTTCAATGTCGGGAAGGTGTGATAACTATCAAAGAGCATCGGCGTAAGCATCGGATAGATGATCTTCTGAAAGTACTGGTCGACATTTTCCTGATTGGCCGGCGTCAGCGACTCGTACTCACAAATGCAGAATCCGTTATTTTGAAAATGCGGCTTTAGCTTCCTGGTGAAATAATCATGCTGGACTTGTGAAAAGCGATTGATCTCGGAAAGCAAATGCCTGCGAAAAGGCTCTTCCCGGAGTCCGCTGTAATCAAACCGCATCTTGCCGTAATCGAGGTAGTTGTACAAGCTACCCAGGCGGATGGTACAAAACTCATCGAGGTTGGAAGCCGTGATGGACAGGAATTTGAGCCTGTCAAAAATAGTCCGGTCGTTGTGGCGGGCCTGGTCAAGAACGCGGTAGTTGAAGCGCAGCCAGCTCAGGTCGCGGCTGATGTAATTACTTTCCTGGATCTGCCGGATAACCGGATCATCGTGGTGCTGAACTTCTACAACTTCTTCCATCGCTCTCTAACAAATCATTGCCTCCTGAAATGCGTTGACGGCTCGGTGATCAACGTACGTCAGAAAAATAAAATAATTGGGTTACGCCATCATCACAAATCAAATATCCACCCGCGCATACTTTGCGTTCTTTTCAATAAATTCTCTGCGGGGCGCCACTTCATCCCCCATCAACATCGAGAATAAGTGATCCGCCTCTGCTGCCGATTCGATCGAGACCTGTTTCAGCGAGCGACGGTCCGGGTCCATAGTCGTCTTCCAAAGCTGTTCCGGATTCATCTCCCCCAGCCCTTTGTAACGCTGTACCCCTACCAGGTCTTCCTTTCCATCCTTTGCCAATTCCTTGGTCAGTTCATTCCGCTGTTCTTCCGTCCAACAGTAGCGTTCTTCCTTTCCTTTTTTCAACAAATACAAGGGGGGCAAGGCGATGTACACGTATCCTTGTTCAATCAGTTCGCGCATGTAGCGAAAGAAGAATGTGAGGATCAGGGTACGGATGTGACTCCCATCCACATCGGCATCCGTCATGATGATGATTTTGTGATATCGCAGCCGGGTCAGGTTCAATGCCTTTTCGCCATCCTCCGTTCCAAAACTCACGCCCAGCGCTGTAATCATGTTCTTGATTTCCTCATTTTCGTAGATCTTATGTTCCTGCGCTTTTTCTACGTTGAGGATCTTTCCCCGGAGAGGAAGGATGGCCTGAAAATTTCTATCGCGACCCTGTTTCGCGGAACCACCTGCAGAATCACCTTCTACCAGATACAGTTCGCAAATGGAGGGGTCGGAACTGGCGCAATCGGCCAGCTTACCGGGCAATCCCGTCCCGGTGAGTACATTTTTGCGCTGTACCATTTCGCGTGCCTTCCGGGCTGCAATGCGCGCCTGGGCCGCCAGGATAACTTTGTTAACGATCTGCCTTGCCTCTTTGGGATGCTCCTCCAGGTAATTTTGCAAGACTTCGCCCACGGCGATATCCACAGCGCCCATCACCTCCGAGTTCCCGAGTTTCGTTTTTGTCTGTCCCTCAAATTGAGGTTCCGCCACCTTTACCGATATCACGGTAGTAAGTCCTTCCCGGAAATCATCGCCGCTGACATCCACTTTTGCTTTCTCCAACAAC
>DATHFS010000621.1:0-2823 GCA_035317975.1 Cyclobacteriaceae bacterium
CGCCGCCTGACATCTCGGAGGGCTTGTGGTCCCTCCTGCCGGCAATCCCTAACTTCATCATCAGCTCCTCTGCTTTTTTTCTCACCTGCTTCTCATCGTCTCCGGCGATCAGGCCGGGGATCATTACATTTTCTACAGCGGAAAATTCCGGTAAGAGGTTGTGAAACTGAAAAACAAAGCCGATGTGCTTGTTCCTGAATTGCGCCAACGCAGTCTGCGATTGGGTAAAGACGTCCTTGTCCTGGATCAGCACGTTCCCCGACTCCGGAGAGTCCAGCGTACCGAGGATATGCAGGAGGGTGCTCTTTCCGGCACCGGAGGCCCCAACAATAACGACCACCTCCCCTTTCTCCACCCGGAGATTGACCCCCTTCAATACTTTCAACGATCCGTACGATTTTCTTAACCCTTCTGCTTTCAGCATGTGTTTTTCTTAATTCTTGAAATAAAGGTTTAAAAAAACTAGCTTGCTTCCAAAACTATTACGCATGAACATCCATGAATATCAAGGGAAAGAGATCCTGAAGCGATTCGGAGTTGCTATCCAACGCGGTATTGTAGCCGACACTCCCGATAAAGCCGTCATTGCGGCAAAGGAACTGCAGGCCGAAACCGGAACCAAGTGGTTTGTGGTGAAATCCCAGATCCACGCCGGCGGACGCGGTAAGGGAACGATCAATGAAACCGGTTCGCGCGGGGTCGTCTTGTCGAAAAGCCTGGATGAAGTGTTTTCCAAGTCGAAAGCGATCCTTGGGGGAACCTTAGTCACACATCAGACCGGTCCCGCCGGCAAAAAAGTAAATAAAGTGCTCATCGCCGAGGACGTGTACTACCCCGGAGCGGCCGAACCCAAGGAATACTATATGAGCATCCTGCTGGACCGCGCCACCAGCAAACCCGTGATCATGGCTTCGCTCGAAGGAGGAGTGAACATAGAGGAGGTAGCCGCGGCCACGCCGGAAAAAATAATTAAAGAATGGATCGATCCCGCCCTCGGGGTACAGCCCTTTCAGGCGAGAAAGGTAGCGTTTGCCTTAGGACTGGAAGGCAATTCATTTAAGGAAATGGTCAAGTTCATCCACTCGTTATATGCCGCTTACGTAGGCCTGGATGCTTCCATGTTTGAGATCAATCCCGTCTTAAAGACATCGGATGGCAAGATCCTCGCCGTCGATGCAAAAGTAAACCTGGACGACAACGCCTTATTCCGTCATAAAGACCTGGAAGAGTTGAGGGACATATCAGAAGAAGACCCGTTGGAAGTAGAGGCCGGTAAATCGGGCCTCAACTATGTAAAGTTGGATGGCAATGTGGGCTGCATGGTGAACGGAGCGGGACTTGCTATGGCGACCATGGATATCATCAAACTCTCCGGCGGCGAACCGGCCAACTTCCTCGACGTGGGTGGTGGAGCCAATGCCGAAACCGTCGAAGCCGGGTTCAGGATTATCCTCAAGGACCCCCATGTCAAAGCGATCCTGATCAATATTTTCGGCGGCATCGTCCGCTGCGACCGGGTAGCTACGGGTGTGGTGGAAGCCTATAAAAAAGTAGGCAATATTCCCGTGCCCATCATTGTGCGGTTACAAGGCACCAATGCCGAAGAAGGCGCCAAAATAATCAAGGAATCAGGCTTAAAAGTCTATTCTGCTATACTCCTGAAGGATGCAGCGCAGAAGATAAAGGAGGTATTGGCTTAGATTACGTGCTTATTAGCCACAAAGACACGAAGACACGAAGAAATTTTTAAGATATGCGAATAGCAAAAAATTAAAAAGACTTAGTGTCTTCGTGCCTTAGTGGCTAATTTCGCAGGGAACCAACTTAAAAAAAACTTAGTGTCTTAGTGTCTTCGTGGCTAATTTCCCTGGGAACCAGCTTAACCCCATTTACTTTCTACCGGATTTTTCCTAAATTAGGGCATCTAAGGCATTTATGAGGAGATTTTACCTGTCTTTAGGGCTTTTCGTTGGCTTGGTAGCCACGGTACAGGCCCAAAGCTTTTATTCGCTGCGGCGAGAGCGATCATTGATTGCAACGGTGGGAACCGGTACATCCACCTATTTCGGAGAGTTAAGCAATGATGGAGACTACCTCCAGGCGAAACCCAACTTCAATGTAGGGCTTCAATACTATTTCAGCAGTCGTATCAGTGCCCGGGCTGAGGCCTCCTGGTTTCAGCTCTCCGGATCGGACGCAAAGGCCGATCCAACGGGGGAGAATTACCGAAAAGTTCGCAATCTTTCGTTCCGGACAGATGCCGTGGAGATCAGTGTCACGGGAGCCGTTAATTTGTTTCCCATGGGAAACCGTTATTATAGGAGGCCTGGATTCAACGTTTATGCGTTTGGTGGAATTGGCGGGATGTACTTTAACCCTACGACGGTTTATCAAGGAAAAAGGGTTGCCTTGCAACCTCTTCAAACAGAGCTTGTTCACTATAGTAAATTTGGAATAGTCATTCCGTTCGGCCTGGGCGTCCGGTTCAGGACCGGGCCAAACACCAACATCTCAATAGAAGGAGGCTACCGCAAAACATTTACCGATTACCTGGACGACGTCAGCACGGTCCATCACGATGCTTCCAAATACAGCAGCCCATTGGCAGCGGCCTTGTCAGACAGAGGTCCGGAGGTAGGGTATCCTCTCTCCGTCGAAGGCTGGATAAGAGGGAACCCCAAGACGAAGGACGGCTACATGTTGCTGAGTATAAAATTAGAGTATTATCTTCCTGATAATTTTCAAATATTTGGTGGTGGCTCGCAGAGAAAGGGTGGTGGTTCGTTTAACAGGAAGAGAAACTCATCTTTTTATAGGTATAAT
>DATHFS010000622.1:0-5982 GCA_035317975.1 Cyclobacteriaceae bacterium
AGAAGGATACAACTACTACTATAACAAGAACGACGATCATCCTTCGTTTCTAAAGCTCAACCTGTCGCTGGATTCATCTTTTAATGTGCTGCTCAATTCTACTATTGCGAATGATTTGTCGCTCAATTTCGCATTGGCAGAAAAACTGGCTCAACCTTCCGCTATTGCTAAAAATAATTTCGACAGTCTTTTTGTTCCCCTCCGCGTAGTGGCGGCCGATATTTTTACTCAAACCGAAGTGGTTCTGAAGAAGGCGGCATTAGGGGAGGCGTTGCGGGCAACTCAAACCGTGCCCTTTTTTTACAATCCTATCCGGATAGAGGGAAAATACCTTTTTGACGGAGGGGTATACAACAATTTTCCAGTGGATGTTGCCCAAAAAGAATTCAAACCCGATGTGATTATCGGATGCAATGTATCGAGCAAAGTATACGACAACTATCCTTATGGAGAGGATGAAAAATTGATTTCACGGTCGTTGCTCTACCTGCTGCTGGACAAGTCAGATCCCAGCAAAGTTCCGGCCACGGGGGTATATATTCAACCGGATTTGAAAAACTATTCAGCGTTTGATTTTGCAAAAGTGAAAGCGATCATCGACAGTGGGTATGCCCAAACCATTCGTCAAATGAAAGAGATAAAACAAAAGGTGGCCCTTCGCAGGACGTGCGAATCGGTAGCGGAAGCCCGTAATCGGTTCAGAAACCGGACATCCCCCCTCATCACCCATAAAATTCAGTTTATCAATTTCAACAGTAAGCAACAGCGCTATCTCAATCGCTTCTTCAAAGGCGGTAGAAGACCCCTGTATTTTTCAGATATAAAATCGGGATACTTTAGACTGGTCTCGGATGACTACTTCAAAAATGTTTATCCCAGTTTTATCTATGATTCCGCGAGCCGGGGATTTGATTTTCAACTTTCGCGGCGCCCGCAAAACAATTTTCAAATTGACTTTGGAGGCGTGATTTCCACTCGCAGCATCAGTAATATTTATCTTGGCCTGAACTATTACCGGTTCAACCGGATATTGACGCACACACAAGCTAATTTTTTCGCGGGAGATTTTTATAAGTCAGCCCAGGTGAAGGCCCGTATGGATTTCCCGTTCCCCGGCCAATTTTACCTTGAGCCAGAGGTCATTTTCAATAGTTGGAATTTCCTGCAAGGAAGAGACATTATTTTTAAGACGTCTTCCCCAACGGTACTCAATCGCATTGACCGGAAAATCGCAGTCAGTGCCGGAATTCCTATTGGACGTCAATTTAAGGCCGCACTCACAGGAGCGTACATCAATAACCGTGATCTGTATGTTAATGAAAATAGTTTTGTCTCCACCGACACATTGGATCAGCTGAGTTTGACCGGAGCACGTGCCGGATTCATCCTGTCTACCAACACCCTGAACCGAAAACAATATGCATCGGAAGGGAAATCGTATCAGTTTACCTTTGATTGGTTCAATGTAGACGAGGATTTTGTCCCGGGGACAACTTCCATCACGAAGGTGCATGTCGAGCAGCGACGCACCTGGTTTAGGGGAAGAATAACGATGGAGCAGTATTTGAAAAAGGGAATTTACAGTTCGGGATATTATTTGGATGGAGTCATTTCCAATCAACCCCTCTTCACCAATTATTACGGAACGATCATTAACGCACCGGCCTTCAATCCGATTCAAGACAGCCGAACGTTGTTGCTGCAAAATTTCAGGGCATTTAATTATGCGGCCGGGGGTTGGAAAAACGTTTTTGAAATCCGTAAAAACCTTGACTTCAGGCTGGAGGGATATCTGTTCAAGCCATTTGGTGCGATTATCAGGGGGACCGGTCAGGAGGCTACGTTGAACAAGGAGTTCAGCAAACTATTTTTTGCGGGAACGGCAGGTTTCCTTTTACATTCCACCATTGGCCCCATCAGCCTGAGCATAAATTATTACGATGACAAAGAGACACAACTTGGCGTGCTGCTCCACGTGGGTTTCTTATTGTATAATAAGACCTCCCTGGAGTAAAACTCAATGAATACAATGATTTTGGCTAATTTACCTGAAAGTCGAAAAGGGTTCTAGGCACTATTTCTGCTTTTTTGAATATTAACTATGTTTATTCCCTAATTTTAGTTGTTAACCCGATTCCATGAAGAAACTTTACCTTGTCCTCAGTCTTGTTATGGTGAGTGGATTCGCATATTGCCAACAAGTGCAGTGGGCTTCCAGCGTGCTGGAGTTTTCGTCAGAACTTACCCCTGTCCAGTACTCCGCTCAGCAGGCAGTGGGGAAACCAAATGTCCTCCCGGCCGGAGGTCAAAATCCCAATGCATGGACGCCGGATAAGCCTAAGCGGTTGGAATTTATCAAGTTGGGCTATGCCCATCCTATTCAGATTCAACAGATCGCCATTGCAGAATCGTACAATCCCAGTGCTCTTTTTAAGGTTTTTATCTATGATGAAGCAGGCAAAGAGTATTTGATCCATACATTCAGTCCCATGGCCGTTCCGCTTAAGGCGATGATGCGGAATATCTTTGTGGAGAAGACACCGTACAAAGTGGCCGCGGTCAAGATAGAATTCGATGGCCAGGTCTTGCCGGATTATTATTCACTCGATGCGGTGGCCATTTCAGATTCAGGTTATCCTATCATTGCCGATATTGATTTACCCGATCTATTAAGCAAAGGTCTCGTCGTTGAACAGCTGGATAAGAATGTAAACAGCAATTACAGCGAATTGAACCCATTGCTTTCTCCGGACGGCAAGACGCTCTACTTCAGCCGAAGAAACCATCCGGAAAATGTGGGGGGTGTAACCGACAAGGAAGACATATGGTATTCTGAGTTGGGCCAGGACGGAAAGTGGACATTAGCAAGAAATGTAGGGCGCCCTTTGAACAACGAGTACCCCAACTTCATCAACGCGGTCAGCTATGCCACACCGGATGGAAAATCAGTGCTTTTGTTATTGGGCAACCGGTATGAGGAGAAAGGTAAAATGATCGCCGGGGTATCGGTCAGTAATAATATCGGAGGCTCCTGGACCGATCCCAAGCCCTTGCGAATAGAAGACGACTACAATTTCAACGAGAGAGCCAATTACTTTTTAACCAACACGCGCAAGGTTCTGCTTATGTCCATTGAGCGCGAAGACTCACGCGGAGGACGCGACTTGTACGTGAGCTTCTCGAAAAACGACACCGTTTGGACAAAACCGTTAAACATGGGGGTGGTGATCAATACCGCGGGTGAAGAATCAGGCCCTTTTCTTGCGTCGGATGACAAAACACTTTACTTCTCCTCCAACGGATTCAGTGGATTTGGAGGGAGCGACGTATTTATGTCCAGGCGTTTGGATGACACCTGGACCAACTGGTCGCCGCCTGAAAACATGGGACCGGATATCAATTCTAAACTGGATGATTTGTTTTTCAATATTCCTTCCAATAGTGACTATGCCTACTATTCAAGGGGCGTGACGGAAGATAATCTCGATATATTCCGTGTGAAACTGCCTTTGTTCCATAGCCCTGAACCCATCATTATAGTGAAGGGAAGGCTCATCGACACCAAAACAGGGAAACCGGTTGGAGCCAAAATTATTTATGAGGAATTGCCGGGCGGAAAAGAAGTAGGCATCGCCCATTCCAATCCGGAAACGGGCGAATATGAGATTCACTTGCCCGGCGGTAAGGTATATGGATTCCGGGCTGAAGCGGAAGGCTACGTTTCCGAAAACCAAAGTCTTGATTTACGCAATTTCACCAAAGACGGAGTGGTTGAAGCAAGGGATATCCGACTGGCACCCATCGGTGTTGCAGCCATTGAGAAAAACGCAACGATTGTACTCAATAACATTTTCTTTGATTTTGATAAATCAGTTTTGAAACCGGAATCCTTTCCGGAATTAAACCGCATTGTTTCTTTGATGAACGAACGATCCGCCATGAACGTGGAAATCGCTGGCCATGCAGATGCCACCGGCCCGGACGAGTACAACATGGATTTGTCGCACAGGAGGGCGAATGCAGTGGGTACCTACCTGGGGGAAAAAGGAATTGCAGGCGGCCGGGTAACCGTGACCTATTTTGGTGAAAGCAAACCCATCGATACGAATGCGACTCGCGAAGGCCGGAGGAAAAACCGGAGAGTTGAATTTAAGATTCTGAAATTGTAAACTAAAGTTGATAAGACGCCATGAAGACCATATTGTTTATTTTGACGTTAGTGGCTTCTGTTTATTGTGCCGGCGCGCAATCCAACGACACCCTGATCTACGCCGAAGGGAAGATCATTAATGCCAGTACAAAGGAACCTGTCAACGCCCGAATCATGTACCAAAGCCTGCCCTATGGCAGTAAAGTAGGGTTTCTTTCCGGCAACACCTTTTCGTTCCCGTTGTACGACAATGAGAAATATTCCATCACGGTAGAAGCCAATGGGTTTGCACCTTCCAAATACATGATTGATCCCGCTTCCGCGAACAGCGTCCGGAGAGTGATCAAAGATATCGAGTTGGGTTTGCCTACCACCGCAGCCGAAGCAGCGGAAACGACACAATCGGCGGGGAAAGTTATGCGATTGGACAACCTGATCTTCAAGGTGAGCACGGCGACGATATCGGATCAATCGTACCCTGAACTGGACCAGGTTGCCAAAATGCTGAATGATAATCCCAGAATGATCATCCAATTGGAAGGGCACACCGATTCAAAGGGCGATCCCAAATTGAATATGAAACTTTCGGAAAAACGGGTGGTTGCAGTGAAAGACTACCTTATATCAAAAGGGGCTCCGAAAAGTAAAATAAAAACGAAAGCCTTTGGCGGAACCATGCCGCTCTCCCTTGATAATTCCGAGGAAGGTCATAAGTTAAACCGGAGGGTAGAGGTACGGATCCTGCAAAATTAAAGGGAAGCCAACGCTGGCATGACGCCTTTGAATTGGCGAATGATCCGAAGTTTCGCCTGATCGTCCATCGTACTTTCCACGACGGATTTCAAAAAAATAGAAACAAATTCGTTGATCCTTGGCGTATCATAAATGGATTTCGCTTTCAGGAGAAGTTCGCCGCATGTACCCAAACGCCCTGCATTGTACGCTTTCACTGCCTGATTATAATAAAGCAGCCCGGGCAATTGACCCGGATTCACCTCTCGATACAAATCGCAGTGGTAGCGATAACTATTTTGGGTGTCAGCAGCGGCAGTCAATCCTTGCCGATACCTGCCAATCCGCTGACTGATCTCCTTTTCATTTCTGACGAACCCATTGAACCGGTCTGTAGTTTCCAGTAATACTTCTCCTTTTGACGTGTTCACCAAAAGAAATATATGATAGTTCGTCTCGACAATAGTATACTCAACGTTCAACTCGCTTAATACAACTGAGAATAGAGAGGTTGCGGTAAGGCAATCGTAGCGACCGGAATCAAAAATTTCGGAAAAATCGGCATACGAGGTGTATTGACGCAAAAATTCCTTTTGCGTCCGATGGAATACTCTTTTGAGCAATGCGATGTCAGATGAGGAATTGCTGCTTTTGAGATTCTGAATGAAGCCGTCGATTCGCGATTTGGCCAAAAGCGTGGCTTGCGGCGAGGTGGCCTCCAGATCCGAAAGAACAGAACTTTCCTGACCGTATCCGAGCAACGGGATCATCAGCAGGAAGAAGGCAAATCGTCTGTTCAAATGTTACCTGAATATTACTAAGGCAGGTATAAAGTTAACAGTTTGGTAACATTAGTCAAGTGTTGGTAACATTCCGGTAACATTGGGGTGAGTTGAAAAAATTGGATACCTTTAAAAAAAGGCTCTTCCATATGGAATTGGTGGCTGAAAAAGTTGATTATACCCGCCTGCAGAGCACTTTTCAGAAGCAGAAGGAAAGGAGTCTGCTGTTGCGCAGGGAGCCTGTACACATGCGCAAGAAAAGACTTGGCAACCTCAGCGATTGGATTTTTGCCAACCGCGACCGCATCAAACACGCCA
>DATHFS010000623.1:0-6251 GCA_035317975.1 Cyclobacteriaceae bacterium
GCATTGGTGAATCTGAAAGGCGAATTGATTGGCATCAACTCGGCCATTGCGACGGCCACGGGCGCGTACTCCGGCTACTCCTTCGCCATCCCGGTAAGCCTGGTAAAGAAGATCATGGATGATCTCCTTGAGTTCGGAGAAGTTCAGCGCGGGCTCTTAGGTATCCGAATCGAAGATGTGACCGCCGACCGTGCCGAGAAGCGACACCTGGACGTCATTCGCGGAGTGTATGTATCGGACGTGAACAAGGGAGGCGCCGCTGAGGAGGCAGGCATCGAACAAGGGGACGTCATTACGGCAATCAATAAACACCTGGTGTCGAATATGTCTGAATTGCAGGAATGGGTAGCGCGCAACCGGCCCGGGCAAGGGGTCAGCGTGACCTACCGGAGAAACGGGCATGAATTTCAGGTAAAAGCGAAACTCAAAAACTTCGAAGGCTCAGAGCGGCTCAAAAAAAAGGAGGTAGAATATGAAATGGCCGGGGCCGTATTTGAAGAACTCGGGTACAAAGAACTGACCCGGCTCAACCTCGATGGCGGTGTAGTGATAAAGAAACTGGAAGAGGGAAAATGGAAGAAAGCAGGTGTTCGCGAAGAATTCATTGTCACCCACATCGACAAGATACCCATCGATCACGTGGCTGACCTCAATCGCATTCTGGAACTGAAACAGGGGGGGATTCTGGTGGAGGGGGTTTATCGGGAGGGTGAAAAAGCGACGTATGGGGTGGTGTGGTGAAATTCGAAGTCTGAACCGGGATTAAACGGATTGAACGGATTAGGCGGATTGCCGCTCAATCCCTTTAATCCGTTTAATCCGCTAAATCCGTTTAATCCGCTAAATCCGTTTAATCCCGGTTACCTTTGTACCGCATGAATGATTTTGGTATAGCACAGACACTCCAAACCCTCGGGATAAAAAAAACAAACCCCGGTGTCTCTACAGGAAAGAAATGGTTGAAATCAAAGGGTGTCTTAATAGAATCGTACTCGCCGGTTGACGGGAAGCTTATTGGCAAAGTTCAATCTGCAGATGAAAAGGTGTTTGCACAGGTCGTTGCCCAATCTCAAAAAGCGTTTAAAGAATGGCGTTTAGTACCGGCCCCGAAGCGGGGTGAAGTGGTCAGGCAGATCGGTGTTGCACTTCGAAAATACAAGGAGTCCCTGGGCAAATTGGTTTCCTATGAAATGGGTAAGTCTTACCAGGAGGGGCTCGGGGAGGTTCAGGAAATGATTGACATCTGTGATTTTGCCGTGGGACTTTCCCGCCAGCTTCACGGGTTCACGATGCATTCGGAGCGTGCACTGCACCGTATGTATGATCAGTACCATCCATTGGGAGTCGTTGGAATTATTTCCGCCTTCAATTTCCCCGTGGCGGTCTGGTCGTGGAATGCCATGCTTGCCTGGGTGTGCGGCGACACGTGCATCTGGAAACCTTCTGAGAAAACTCCCCTCTGCAGCATCGCCTGCCAACATATTGTGAGCAAGGTATTTGCCAGCAACCACGTACCGGAGGGCGTCTCCTGTTTGGTCAACGGCGATTACCGGATCGGTCAACTGATAGCAGCCAACGAAGGGATCCCGTTGATCTCCGCGACCGGTTCGGTGCGGATGGGGAAAGTCGTCGCCAAAACCGTAAGCGAGCGATTGGGAAAAGCCTTGCTGGAATTGGGAGGCAACAATGCAATCATCATCTCCGAGAACGCAAACCTGGACATAGCGATCCGGGGAGCGTTGTTTGGCGCTGTGGGCACTGCCGGTCAGCGCTGCACTACGACGCGAAGATTGATTGTTCAGGAATCGATCTATGAAGAAGTTAAGCAAAGGCTTACCCGCGCCTATGCCCAGCTCAACATTGGAAATCCACTGAACCCCGATAACCACATCGGTCCGCTAATTGACCAACTGGCAGTAAAGGCATACCGGGCAGCGCTTAAAAAAATTGAAGAAGAAGGGGGCCGGTGGGTCATTCCCGGCGGAGTCTTGCGTGGCAAAGAACATGCATCCGGTTGTTACGTGAAACCCGTTGTGGCCGAGCTGAAAAATCATTTCCGGATTGTTCAGCAAGAGACCATTGCCCCGATTCTTTACCTGATAAAAGACACAACGATCGAAGACGCCATTGAACTGCAAAATGGGGTCCCGCAAGGATTGTCTTCCGCCCTGATGACGACGAATTTACAGGAGATGGAAAAATTTCTGTCATCGGCCGGCTCGGATTGCGGCATCGCCAACGTCAACCTGGGAACTTCCGGTGCAGAGATCGGCGGTGCGTTTGGAGGTGAAAAGGAAACCGGCGGCGGCCGCGAGTCAGGATCCGACGCCTGGAAAATTTATATGCGGCGGCAAACCAATACCATCAACTTCGGGGATAGCCTTCCGTTGGCACAGGGGATCAGGTTTGACGTGTGAGTTTAAACCGCAGAGGCGCGGGGGCGCAAGGGAGGCGCAGAGGCAAATTATTGAGTCTTAAGTTAAATTTCCACCAGAGATTGAAGATAAAAAACCAGGGTCAAATATTCTTTATTCACTGCGCCTCCTTTGCGTCCCTGCGCCTTTGCGGTAGAATTTTCTCGGGGTTTGGAAATCGTTGGCAATAGACCTATTTTTATCGCTCAACTAAGCTTTTATGTCCGGAAAAAAATATCGCACGGTCATGCTGATCGATGATAATGAGATTGACAATCTGATCAATCAAAAAATGATCGAGGCGGCATCCATCGCAGAGAATATTTACACCCATACCGGAGCGAAAAGCGCGATCGAATTCCTGAGGAACATGGAGAAAATGGATGTGGCCGATAAAGTGCTGCCCGACGTCATCTTTCTGGATATCGACATGCCCCTGATGGACGGATTTCAGTTTTTAGATGAGTTTGAAAAGCTGGGCAATACCATCAAAAAGAAGTGCAAAATTGTTATGCTTACCTCTTCGATCAATCCCCAGGACTTTAGCCGTTCAAAAAAATACACGAACGTGAAGCTCTACCTCAACAAACCGCTTTCACACGAAAGTATTGTGAAGCTGGACGTTTAGTACCGCAGACGCGGAGGCGCAAAGTAGACGCAGAGGCAAAAGGTAATTTGGATTGGCCTTTCAAACAATATCTTTTTAGTCAGCCCTTCAAACTCATCGACAACCATATAATTGTGCCCTTTTGGTCTAGCATCGTCTCTCGAAGAGGACGATGCGAAACGGTGGGTTCCCAACGTATCGTCCCCTTTGGGAGTTGATACTTGACTATACTATCATCCCCATCGGGAGACGATACTTGGCGTTAAGTCCAGCATCGTCTCTCGAAGAGGACGATGCGGAATCCCCGGTACGATTTCCCGTCCCTCCGTAACACTAAGACATTATTTCCCCTTTAATTTAATAGTACTCTTACCTTTCTTTCTTTCTTCTGTTTTAAGGTCGATATAATAGAAGACAGATAAGGAGATCGTCTTGATCCGGATTTTCAAATCATCGCTGTAGTTCAGGTTTCCGGCTAGACCAAAATCACCTTTGTCTTCCGGACTGAGGTAGCTATGCCCGAGTTCATAGCGGGCTGTGACCATGAATTTATTGAGACCGGTGGGTTCAAAGATCACGCCGGCTGAAAAATTGAGTCCCAATTGTACTCTGTTTGGGTGTTGAACATTCATTTCACCCTTGACGACCTCTTCAGGGGGTTTGCCGAAGGTGACGAGGTAAGGCAGGTCGTAGCTCGGAGGATTGATTCCATTCTCATTCAAATCACTGTTCCTGAGAAGGCCTTTTCCGCTAAGCCAATAACTAATCGTTGGCCCCGCCCCCAATTGTACTTTATAGAATTTGTTTCCTTTGAATCTGACTTTGACTTCTCTTGTAAAAAGGATGGGGACATCAATATAACGGTAGGTCGCAAAATTTTTAAAGAGTTGATCCTGCTTACCGGTCATCTTTTTTCCCTTTTGGGAATAGAGGATGGAAGCTTGTAAAAAGAAATCCTTCCGGACCCGGAAAGAAACGCTTCCTCCGGCGTGAAAACCAAAATAAGGCTTCACTTTATAGAGATCCTTATTGCTTTTATCACCAAAGGTAATGAAGCTCATCTGGCCGCCTAGTACCGGGCCAACCAGGATTTGCCCAAACGAAACGTCCCCGGCGCACAGGAAACCGATAAATATAAGAAACCGATACATATTCACGCGTCTTTATTACAGATGTAAGATACCCGTGATTTAACTCAAAAGCAGGCCTTCTCTTTCTTCTATATTTAATAGCAATGAATCGCAAGAAACAAGCCTGTTTGCTGCTATTTTATACCCGTTACAACCAATTTGTAACAAGGCCGGTTACCTCCTCTTTTCGGTCTTGAATTAAGACATAACACGGTTATGCGCGTAGTATATTCTGCGCGAATTTATCGAAATTTGAGTACTCCACTCTGCTCGAAATTTACCCGGATATGAAATACCTGTTTCTCCTTCTGATTTCAGTTGTCGTTACGATCACGGCTTCTGCCCAGTTGGTGGAGATCTGTAACAATGGGATCGATGATGATTTTGACGGGTTTATTGACTGCTACGACGGCACGTGCGCGAACAGCCCTTCCTGCGCAGGCATTTTCTTAGGAAATGACGCCAACTGCACGTCGATCCCCGCCCAGTTTCCGAAGTTTACGATGTCGTTGGATTTTTCTTCCCCCAACGAGACGACCAATCACCTGGCCAGGATGGTCATTGGTGACCTTGACCGGGATGGTATCCCTGAGATAGCAACAATGAATCGCTACACGAACATGTTGTACGTTCTCAACGGAAATAACGGGTCCATTAAATATTCGAAAGTCGTAACGTTCGAACCGTATTGGGAAGTTGCCACTGCCAATGTTGATAATGATAATTGTGCTGAAATTTTCTATATCGGGTATTTACCGGAGATCTCGCATACCGTAAAGGTGGGGAAGAAGACGGTGACGATCATCGACCAGATAGAAGGAATTTACCTTTTCGCCTACGATTGCCAATTGAACTTCCTTTGGAGGACCGTCGAACCATTTCCTTCGGGTAATGACCCTATCAATTATGGCGTAGCCGATTTTGATGGCGATGGGATCGTGGAAATATATGCTAAAGACGAAGTATATGATGCCAAGACGGGCACCCGACTGATCAAATCAACGGCCGCAGATTACCAGACCATTAATGGCGGACCCGTTGCCGTGAATATGCTGGGGGATAGTAAATTGGAATTGGTTATTGGCCTGAACATTTATCAAGTAACGATTCCTGCCGGCCGTATAGCGGATTCCGGCTCGCTGACCCTGCTGCAAGGGCGGAACGATTATTTTATCCGGTATGAATATAACGCCACCAGTGTAGCCGATTATAACCTGGATGGATTTCTGGATGTGCTCGCTTCCGGATCAACCATAGCCGACGGCAAGAATACAACGGTATTTTACTGGGATGTTAAAAACAACGTCGTTAAAACTTATTCTGATCCCCAACCCGGGATGGGAGCTGCCTATACGAACGGGTGGCAGAATGGAACAGGGCGATTGAATGTTGCCGATCTGGATGGCGACGGAAAAATGAACGTATCCTATGTATCGGGCGGGCTGCTCTATGCCTTGAATGAAAATTGGGGTTTATTCTGGAAGGTGAATATCAATGAGCAGACTTCCGGGTACACGGGCTGCACCTTATTTGATTTTAATGGGGATGGAAAAGCGGAAATCGTTTACCGGGATGAGCGATTCCTTTATATCATCAACGGTACCGACGGAAGCAACTACCAAAATCCGCAGCCTTGCATTTCCAGAACGAACCGGGAATACCCGATCGTCGCCGACGTCGATGCCGATGGGGCTACTGAAATATGTGTCACCTGCGGGTTCGATGATGTGGCGGCCGCGGCCAATTTTAATAACATTGCTTATTCCCGTTATTCCCATATACGGGTATTCAAGTCGGCGGGTACACCGTGGGTGCCTGCCAGAAGAGTCTGGAACCAGCATGGTTATTTTGTTGTCAACGTCAATGACGATCTTACGATCCCAAAAATCGTCCAGGCACACCAACTTGTGTGGTCAACGGGAAGTTGTACACAAGGCCCCAACCGGCCGCTGAACAAATTTCTAAATCAGTCCCCTTTTCTAAATTCAAAGGGTTGTCCAACCTATGCTGCGGTCGATTTTTCATTTTCTTCGATCAAGCCTACCATAACGCCCCCGACCTGCCCGAATGTAAACTTCACCGTGTCATTGCAAATAACCA
>DATHFS010000624.1:0-3566 GCA_035317975.1 Cyclobacteriaceae bacterium
ACATACGAATAACTTTTTCCCTGTATATAATAGCAAAAAAGGGGGTCCACCGAACCATTGTTATCGAAATCTTTAAAATAGATTTCCGCGGGCTCGAGGTCTGACACGATGAATTGTGTATTCAGGCCCATGTTGCCAATGATCAAATCAAGTTTACCGTCGCGGTCGAAATCTCCTGTACTGATTTTATTCCACCACCCGCTGTACGCTTTGTCGAAATACTTCTTTGATTCGTTCTGCAGTTTGTTGTTGACATTTACAAACACAAAAACGGGCAACCACTCGCCCACCACAATCAAATCATTCTTTTTATCCTGGTTGACATCTATCCAAACCGCATCCGTAATCATTCCCAACGTTTGCAACTCCGGGGCGATGGTGCTGATCTGGTCCGTAAAATTACCTTTGCCATCATTGATCAATAAATAGCTGGCAGGCGATTCGGGATAACGACCGGGTATGACCCGGCCCCCCACAAACAAGTCGGGGTATCCATCCTGGTTTACATCATTTACCCTGGCGCAACTCTTGCTTACCCGCATAATGGGCAGTGCTTCTTTGTTCCGGGTGAAATTTCCCTTTCCATCGTTAAGGTACAGCCTGTCTTGCAGCATGGGGTCATCTTTTTCATACGTATGATAGCCCCCGCTGGCGACGTAAAGATCAATGTGTCCATCGCCATTCGCATCAAAAAATACGGCATCCGCATCTTCGCAACGTTTATCCTCCTCAAAAGAAGGCACGTGATGACGAATGAACTTGTTTCCCTTTTGTTGAATGAATAACTCTCCCGCTTGTCCGCTTCCTCCCCCTGCATACACATCGTCCAGTCCATCGTGGTTAACATCGCCCTTCACCAGACATGGACCTGAGAACGACATGGGATTGACCAATAAAGGCTGCCGCTTAAAATCATTTACGCCCACCACCGGACTTTTGTGGCTGATCGGTGAGGACACTTCTGTAAACAGGGTACGCTGCGAAGAAGGTGTATTTTTGCCGGCAGTTGCTTTGTTTTCCGAAAGCGTCAATAACTGGTTTGAGATAATATTTTTCAGTACCTGCTGCTTACCGCCTGGCCAGGTAATTTCTAAAGAGTCCACCTTGCTTTCATTTCCCAAGCCAAAATGAAGTACCGGCGATACAGCCGATAGGTAGCCCCGTGAACTCATTTGTTCCAAATACTGCTTCTTGCCGTTGCAGCTCACTCTGACTTTCGCCCCGATCCCCTGGGTGTTGCGGCCTTCTCCCTGCAGTTTTATTTCAAGGTAATGATTGTCCGGATTTCTGTTCGCTTCATTTTGATAAAGGAATGCCGACTGATTAATGTTGTTCACCACGATATCGAGATCCCCATCATTGTCGAGATCGGCATAGGCGGCGCCGTTGCTATTGGAAGGACGGTCCATGCCCCAGGATTTTGTTTGATTGGTGAATCGAATGCCATGGTTGTTAGAGAAAATAGCATTGGCAACATTGGAGGCAGGCATGTGATTGATCAACTCCAGAACATCTTCCCGTTTCAGCCTTCCCTTTCGTTTCACAACATCGTCCATGTATTTGATGAAATCGAGGTTGGTGTAGTCGCGGTAATAACCATTCGTCACCAGGAGGTCTTTCCATCCATCATTATCATAGTCTCCCAGTAAGGGTGCCCAACTCCAGTCTGTGTTTGAGATGCCTGCCAACTGGCCAATCTCGCCGAAGGTTCCGTTTCCGTTGTTTAACTGAAGCATGTTACGCATGTATTGGTAATAAAAACCACTTCGCACATTCAGATCAAACTTGCCGTAATTATCCGGGGCCAGCAATAATTTCTGACGGTGGTTATCTTCCGGAAGCATATCCAATGTTATGATATCCGTCCATCCGTCATTGTTAATATCAGCCACATCGTTGCCCATCGAAAACTGGCTGTTGTGACCAATGCTCTGCGGAAGCTTGTCGCTAAATGTTCCGTTGCGGTTATTGATGTAGAGGTAATCGGGAACCGCGTAATCGTTGGAAATATAAATATCCGGCCACCCATCCTTGTTCAAATCCGATATTCCCGCACCCAATCCGTAGGTCAATGCCGAACTGCTTATTCCTGACCTTTTGGTTACATCTTCAAAATGGTTGTTGGTTTGCCGCAGAAGCCGCACTCCGATGGAGGGCTCATCTTTCTTCAGGATCGCTGACGTACTCACCTCATTGAGGACCGGTAATGATTTCGGGTTGTGATTCAGCAGCAAGGCATCCAGGTCGCCATCGCGATCATAGTCAAAAAAGTAAGCTTGGTTACTGTAGGCCGGACTGACCAGCCCGTATTCCCCGGTCTTTTCACTGAAATGAGGAATACCTTGTGCATCATTGCCATTGTTAATAAAGAGCTGGTTGATCCTTTTTTCCGCTCTTACCATGCCCGAATATGAAAGATAAAGATCAAGTTTATTATCGCCATTAATATCCGCCAGAGTCACACCCGTTTTCCAGGGACCTTCTCTCCCTTCTGCCCCGGAGGTCAAAGTGATATCCCGGAATTTCATGTTGTCCAGGTTGAGATAGAATTTATTCTTCCCCATGTTGGATGAAAAATAAATATCGATCAGCCCGTCGCCGTTCAGGTCACCTGTCGCCACGCCACCTCCATTGTAGAAATATTCATACATCAGAATGTTGGTGTTCAGTCCTTCGGTCAGGGTATTGCGAAATTCAATGTTGGTCTGCTGCGGAGGGAGGAGCGTGAATAGCGGTGCAGCGGCAACAGAATCAACGGCCAAGGTCTTTGCCGCCTCCACCTTGGCCGTTTCGTTCCGGCACCCTAACAAAATAAATATGGTATTTAAACATAACACAGCAGGAGTGATCTTGAAAATGCGCATTATGTTTGGTTCAATGTAAATCAAAAAAATCTATCCCGCCATTGGGATAGATTTTTTTGCTTATGTACATATTCCGTAACGATTAATATCCTGGGTTCTGAATCAACTTGCTGTTTCTATTCATTTCATCCCTGCCGATGGGTCTGAAATACATTTTGTCAACCCAGGTCCTGGTCTCATTAGATGTATTGTCCTCCGCCGTATAGACGTAGTTATAGACCGTTTTGTCGTACCGGTAAGGAACAAGAGGAGTCGCCCCCGCTTTTAAGATTGCATCCACGTGCATGTCCTTTATACCCCGGCCCAGTGTTGTAGCGGCAATCATCCATCTGCGTGCATCGTGATAGCGGTGTTCTTCATAGACCAGTTCTATCCTGCGCTCATTTCTGTAATGATCGCGCAGGGCAGTGCCACTTTCCGTTATGGCAGGCATACCGGCTCGGTACCTGACCTTATTAAGCCAGACTTTCGCCTCGACATCCAGTCCTAACTCAATGCAAGCCTCCGAATAGTTAAGTACCATCTCGGTATACCGTATGAACGGCCAGGGCACCACCTGGAAACCGGACTGATTTTCAACAACAGCCGGATCCGGATCGATAAACTTTCTCACATAGTAGTGGGTCCGGCTTCCATTCCAATTCTCAACCACCGATTCCCGGGTATCGATTCCATTGATTTTGCCTCCCATGCCATCGTCAT
>DATHFS010000625.1:0-4230 GCA_035317975.1 Cyclobacteriaceae bacterium
AAAGAAACTAAGTGAGCTGCTTCCCTCATCGCTGGGGTGTTGTTACTTTGTCAATTCCGGAACGGAGGCCAATGAAGGAGCGTTGAAACTGGCCAAGCGATTCACAGGGCGGACCGGTATTGTTTCTTGTAAGCAATCCTATCACGGGAGCACACACGGTTCGCTAAGCGTTTCCGGTAATGAAATAAAGAAGAATCCCTTTCGACCCCTCCTCCCCGACGTCCGCTTTATTGAATTCAATTCCCTTCCCGACCTGGACCTGATCACGGACCAAACGGCCTGCGTAATCATGGAAACTGTTCAGGGTGATGCCGGCGTTCGGGTCCCCTCACGCGAATACATGCAGTCGGTTAGAAAAAGATGTTCCGAAACGGGCGCCCTCCTGATCCTCGATGAAATCCAGTGCGGTATGGGGCGGACCGGAACACTCTTTGCGTTTGAGCAATTTGGTATCGTGCCCGACATCCTCACCGTGGCAAAAGCATTCGGCGGCGGCCTGCCCATCGGTGCCTTTATTTCAAGCAAGACAATCATGGCCTCCCTGAGCCACGACCCTGCATTAGGACATATCACCACCTTTGGCGGAAACCCGGTTTGCTGCGCTTCCGCCCTGGCAACCCTCCAAGTTATCGAAGAAGAGAAATTATTGATGCACACAGAGGCAAAAGGAGTGCTTTTTGAAAGCCTTTTGCAGCACAACAAGATCATGGAAATCAGGAGGATCGGGCTGATGTTTGCCATTGATTTTGATTCCGCCGACCGCGTCAATAGGATTGTTGAATATTCCAAGGAACACGGCGTTATTGGTTATTGGTTCCTTTCCCACCCCAACAGCTTTCGCATCGCCCCACCCCTCACCATTACCGAACCGGAGATCCGCACCGCCTGTGCCGTCATTTTGAAAGCGATTGAAAATTCTTGAAATTTCGTTTATGCTAAATTCCGGCCCGGACACCCAACTCGATCGCATTTACAAATCTCTCATCATCCTCGCTCTGATTATTGCCATGCTGATCTTCACCAAAGATATCGTGATGCCCATGGCTTTTGCCGGCTTATTTTCGGTCGTACTCTTGCCATTCGAATCCCGGGTCGAAGGGAAAGTAGGAAGGGTTTTTTCGATCCTTACGGTCTTGCTGACTTCATTCGTGTTCGTCGGATTGATTACCTGGTTCATCTTTGCTCAACTTGCCAGCCTGGTGGCAAGCTTGCCCGATATTGAGCAAGAATTTACAACTTTCATCAATGACGTAAGCCATTCGGCAAGCCAGCAATTCAGGATCAGCACGGATGAGCAAACGCAAATGATCAAAGACGGGTTGACCAACCTCTCTGAGTACATGGGAGACCTGCTGCTTTCGACCTCCTACCTGCTTTACTTCCTTATACAGGTTCCGATCTACGTTTTCATTTTTCTGCTATACCGTGAGAAATTTACGAATTTTATGCTGGCCCTTCGGCCTGGTTCCGCACTTGCCTGGAAAGATGAAATTCAAGGTGTTATTCGGAATTATATTTCCGGATTAATGCTGGTGGTATTGATCGCCGGCACCCTCAATAGCATCGGACTTCTGGCACTGGGCATTGAGCATGCCATCTTCTTCGGTTTTCTATCCGGTGTCCTGACGATGATCCCCTACATCGGTATCACCATCGGTGCCGCTTTACCCACCCTGCTGGCGATAATAACAAAAGACAGCCTTTGGTACGCGGTGGGGGTTATCTGCGTTCACGCCTTCGTTCAATTCCTTGAATCGAATTTCATCACACCAAAAATCACCGGTTCAAAAATCAGGATCAACGCATTGGCGGCCATTGTCGCCTTGCTGATTGGCGGCAAGATCTGGGGGATTGCCGGCATGATCCTCGCCATTCCTGCCACCGGAATTCTGAAGATCCTGCTTTCGTACTCCTCCAGTTTAAAGCCCCTGGTCATTCTCATTGAAGACAAGGCAAAAACCAAAGAAGAGATTAAAGAGTCTATTGAGGAGGTGAAGGAAGAGGAGTCGGTATGAATTTAAGATCTAAAATTTAAAATTTGCAAGGAAGGTTGCGTTCGTTTGCCTTAGACAATACAGGGTCACTAAGGACACGAAGAACCACGAAGGGCACGAAGAAATTCAATTCGTAATAAGGATGCGTTGTGTTGGGGGAGGAAACTTAATCACCAAGTTTCTCAATCACCAAATTGTGATTCGTGTAAATACAAATATCCGCCGCGATATTGAGACTTTCCCTAACAATCTCTTCCGCAGTCAACTGAGGCGCATGTTTTTTTAACGCCAGTGCGGCAGATTGAGCATACATGGCACCGGAGCCGATGGCAGCTACCTGGTTATCGGGTTCCAATACATCGCCGGTACCGGAGAGGACGAGAATCTCATCTTTATTAGCCGCGATGAGCATGGCTTCCAGCCGCCGCAGGTAGCGATCGGTTCTCCAGTCTTTGGCCAGTTCGATCGCAGCGCGCTTGAGGTTTCCGCTGTAGCTGTTGAGTTTCTCTTCAAACCGATCGAGCAACGTAAAGGCATCCGCGGTCGAACCGGCAAAGCCTGTCAGAATTTTCCCGTCCAGAAGTTTGCGTATTTTCTTTACATTGCTCTTCGCAATCGTATTGCCCATCGTAGCCTGCCCGTCGCCGCCAATGGCCAATTGACCATTGTGATGTACTGCGAGGATGGTTGTGGAGTGGATTATCAAACTTCTTATTTTATGACTTCCAGGTGAGAAGTAACTCTGAAGTATTTTCTTTTTCTTATCCCGCGAGGTTTATTCTTCTTCTCTATCTTAGGAAAGTCTTTGTCAACAAACTCCAATGTCGATCCATCCGGAATGTTTCTTAATACTTCAGGGTTCTTAATCACTTCCTTAAGGAAATCAAATGTTAATCCAATATTGCGATTAATTTTTTCTTTTCCCGTCATTTCTTCATCTTTTTGATAAACCTCTCTTTATAAAATTCCCAGCGGTCTTTGATATCTTGTTCTGCATAATTTAAAGCATCTTCCAGAGAGGTTATAGAAATACTTTGCTTTTCCTTGTCACCTCCAGGATATAATATATCACGATGAAAAAACCCATGAGAACAATCTTACCGAACTATGGGATGCCTTCTCCCCTTAATTACGCTTTCAAATTGAACTACCAAATCAGTTACTTTCCCCTTATCCGTCCAAATCCTTATCCGCAACAATTCATTCTCATCATCATCCAAATATTTAAGGTATGATATTTCTTTCACACCAAAATATTAAATTAAAATCCTGACCGGGTCTTCGAGCAATCCCTTTAAGGTCTTCAGGAAAGCGGACCCTACCGCCCCATCCACTGCCCGGTGGTCACACGACAACGTCACCTTCATCACATTACCCGGAACCAACTGCCCGTTTTTCACGATGGCCGTTTCCTTGATCGCGCCGACAGCCAGGATGCAGGCATCGGGCGGATTGATGATGGCCGTGAAATCCTCGATGCCAAACATCCCCAGGTTGGAAATAGAAAACGTGCTCCCCTCCCATTCACTGGGCTGCAGTTTCTTATCGTGGGCCTTTTGCGCCAGCTCTTTTACTTCAACTGCTATGTGCGACAGGGATTTATTGTCCGCGAACCGAACCACGGGGACCAGCAGCCCGTCTTTTACCGCCACGGCCACACCGATATGGATGTGATGGTTCTTTCTCATCTTATCTCCCAGCCAGCTTACGTTGACGTCCGGGTTTTGCCGGATCGCCGCCGCCGTAGCCTTTATCACCATGTCATTGAACGAGATCTTGACCGGCGAGATCTCGTTGATACTCTTGCGGGCCTCGACAGCCTTATCCATGTTGATCTCCATGGTAAGGTAAAAGTGAGGAGCGGTAAACTTGCTTTCGGCCAATCGCCGGGCAATGGTTTTACGCATTTGCGAAACCGGGACCTCTTCGAAACTTTCTTTCCCCACTACTTGCGGAAGTACGATCGGAGCCGAAGCGGCTCCTTTTGAGGTCGGTGCCGCAGCTAAGGCGGGAGCAGCCGACGGCTTATAGTTTTCTACGTCACGACGCGTTACTCTTCCATTTTCGCCCGTTCCCTGAATTTTGGCAATGTCATAGCCCAGATCTTTCGCCATTTTCTTTGCCAAGGGAGAAGCTTTCATCCGTCCGTTGCTGGAAACGGATTGCGTTGCAGTGGCGACCGCCCCGGCAGCCGTTGGGGTCGCCCCATTTGATGCGGTTTGAGCCACCACCCCGA
>DATHFS010000626.1:0-2279 GCA_035317975.1 Cyclobacteriaceae bacterium
CCAGCAGAAAAGCAAATAGCACGGAAGCTGCCGCCAGGCGTTGATAAAACACAACTTTGCGTTTCATCCCCTTGTTTTCTTCCGCTATCAATGCCGATTCCATGGCCTTCCACGTCTCACCGGAGGGCTCCACTTCAGCCCCTTCCATTGCCTTACGCCATGCCTCCTCAAATCTTCTTTCCATACCCTCTATATTCTTTTCCTGACTCGATAAGTTTTGCCCGCAATAAACTTTTGGCCCGGTTGTATTGCGACTTGGAGGTCCCTTCACTGATGTTCAACATGCTGCCAATTTCCTTGTGTCCATATCCTTCTATCGCAAAAAGATTAAAAACCACCCTGCATCCGTCGGGCAAGGACTGCACAATCAAAATCAATTCAGAAAAATGGAACCCGGCCAAACTGATTTCTTCCGTATCCTGAATCGTAACCTCGTTCACATCCACCATGGGTATCAAATACAGTTTTTGACGGTTTTGATTAAGTGCCGTATTAATCATAATGCGGGTCATCCAGGTATCCAACCTCGATTCAGAACGAAAGCCTTTCAAATTGGCAAAGACTTTCATGAACCCCTCCTGAAGAATGTCCTCAGCTTCGGCCGTCGACCGGGCATAGCGAAGACAAATCGCCATCAACTTTCGGCAATAGCGGTCGTACAAAGCCTTTTGCAAGGCCCTGTTTCCTTCGGCACAGCCTTTGATGAGTTCTTTGTCGCTGAGCATGACCCAATCTAGTCCTTAGACACCAAAATGAACATATACGTTGGAATGCGATTTTATATTTTTTAAACTAGTTTTGAAGCCATGAAACACATGATTCTTTCCCTCTGCCTCCTGCCGTGCATAGTGTGGAACGCCTGGTCCCAGAAAACGCTGCTTTTTGAGGATAAAATATATGAACCCCAGATCAAAACCGTACAGCTTTACCCGGACCGGGGCGGTGTTCAGGACTACATGAATGCGCCTGCCAGTTCGGTAGATGCACCTAATTTAGTTTTGGAATTTGACGACTTGCAAGCCGAGCGAAGTAATTATTATGCCCGCGTCGTTCACTGTACCTACGATTGGGCAAAATCCAGTCTGATGGATCTGGACTTCCTGCAGGATTATAACGAATTCCCGTTGAATGACTATGCCTTTTCAGGCGGCACCCATATTCCCTATGTCCACTATCGATTTCCCATTCCGCAAATAAAGATTCCCGGCAACTATCTGATCATCCTCTATCGCGATGGAAATAAATCCGATATTCTCCTTTCGCACCGGTTCATGCTTTTCCGGGATCTCTCGAGCCTGGTCCAGGACAATCAGTTTTCCGGTACCGGAACGATGGGTCGGGCTAACCAGCAACTCAACTTCACTATCGACTATAGCCGGATGGAAATCATGAATCCGCTCGAAAGTGTCCATGTGGTGCTGCGTCAAAACCAGCGTTGGGACAATGCCAAATGGGATCTGAAGCCAAGTTTTCTCCGGGAAAGTGACAAACAGATGGAATTTCACTTTTTCGATCAGGATAAATTTTTTAACGGAGGAAACGAATTCCGGTGGGTTGATTTCAGGTCCCTTACTTCGCCCGGTCAGAATACCGGTACCCTCAACCGGACTGTAAAACCATTTCAACTCTACGTTCAACAGGACTTGCCAAGAACGGACCAGGCCTATGCCCAATACAACGACAACGATGGCAATTACCTGATCGATAACCAGGACTATGGGGAGCCTAAGGTCAGCTCCAATTACCTGGAAGTAACGTTCTCACTCAATCCCCTTAAACCCATCAACGACCCGGTCTATGTGATCGGTGCGTTTAATAACTGGGCCCGCAATGATGAAAACAAAATGAAATACTACCCCAATAAAGCAGCGTATGAAGTCACGTTTTTATTAAAACAAGGACTGTATAATTATCAATACCTGGTAGACTCCCGGACATTGCCTGCCACCTACTTTGAAGGGAGTCATTTTGAAACGGAAAATACGTATGAGGTATTGGTGTACAACCATTCCTTTCAACCCAATGCGGATCAGTTGATCGGCTATTTTGTTATTCAGGTAAATCCACGCTAGCGTAGTTCATCTCTACGTTGTTGGCCTTATTGAGGGCATTGTGATGGGCCACGTCTAACATGCCAAAACCCTTGTAGGAGAAGTGACCCAATCCATGTTCATAGACAAACTGTTGAACGGGTTGAGGTGCATAGAGTGTGAATGGGAACGTGTATCCTCTCACCTCGTACTTAATATCGGTGTCATACAGCGGGTAGATGCGCGCAA
>DATHFS010000627.1:0-11046 GCA_035317975.1 Cyclobacteriaceae bacterium
GAATGGCCTACTATCTATGAGGCGTTGTCCACCACCCTTCCCAACAAACCGAAAAAAAGCTGGTTCGCATTTGACCACTTCTATTCGGATGGTGCTTTCCCGGAAGTGCTGCCGGTCGTCTATCAGCGGAAGCCAAAAACGCTGCTCGATATTGGTGGCAATACAGGCAAATGGTCTATGCGAAGTTTTGAATTTGATCCGGATGTAAAAATCACGATTATGGATTTGCCGGATTATGTGGAATCCGCAAAAAAGCAATTCCATGAAAGGGGATTTGGTAACCGCGTCTCGTTTTATCCGAGTAACCTTCTGGACGAATCTAAACCTTTTCCGAAAGGATTTGATGCTATCTGGATGAGCCAGTTCCTGGATTGTTTTTCGGAAGAGCAGATCATCTCTATTCTGAAACGCTGCCAGCAAGCCCTTGCTCCCGGGGGAACGATTTATATCCTCGAACTCTTCTGGGACCGCCAACGGTTCGAAGCGTCTGCTTTCGCTCTGCAACAGACCTCTTTGTATTTCACCGCGATGGCCAACGGCGATAGTCAGATGTATGATTCAAAAGTCTTCATTCGCTGCGTAGAGGAAGCCGGACTGGAAATCACCGGGCAGACCGACTACATTGGCGTTAGCCATACCCTTTTGATTTGTCAACCAAAAAAATGACGTGCTCCCGTTTTATCCCATTCTAATATGACAGATAAGGTCGATGTTTTAGTGATCGGCGCGGGGCCAGCCGGTTCCGTGGCAGCCTCGATGATCCATCGGGCAGGGTATTCGGTTCGCGTGGTCGAACGCGAGAAATTTCCCCGCTTCGTCATCGGTGAAAGTCTACTCCCCCGCTGCATGGATGTATTGGAGGATGCCGGATTCCTGGACGCCGTAAAGGCTAAAAATTTCCAAAAGAAATTCGGAGCGAAGTTCATGAAAGAGGATAACGTATCGGATTTCAATTTCGAGGATCAGTTCTCCCGTGGATGGACGTGGACATGGCAGGTCCAGCGCGCGGAGTTTGATCTTACCCTGATCACAGAAGTACAACGCATCGGTGTGCCCGTCGATTTTGAGACCAGTGTTACCGCCATTGATTTTTTCGAAGACGAAAGCTCCAGCACGACCGTTCAGCGCAAAGATGGTTCAACGACGAAGATTTCCGCACGGTATATTGTCGACGCCAGTGGGTACGGACGCGTCATCCCTCGTCTCTTCAACCTTGATAAACCGTCTAACCTTGACCCGCGGAAAGCCGTCTTTGCTCATGTCAATGATATTCATCGCAGTGAACACGACGAACCTAACAGGATCATTGCCGTCATGTATGCACCGGGGGTTTGGGCCTGGATCATCCCTTTTTCAACGGGAGTAACATCATTAGGGTTCGTAGGAAGTTTTGAATTCTTTTCCGGTATCCCTGGCGATCACGGCCAGCAATTTAAAACCTTCATCGATGGCAACGCCTACCTGAAAAAACGCTTTGGCGACGTTTCATGGGTATTTGAGCCGCGCAAACTGGAGGCCTGGTCGGCGACAACCGATAAATTTTATGGGAATGGTTTTGTCCTGGTCGGTAACGCGACGGAATTCCTCGATCCGATCTTTTCATCGGGCGTGATGTTTGCCACCGTTTCCAGCCACGTCGCGAGTAAACTGGTGATCCGAAAACTGAAAGGTGAAACAATCGACTGGGATACCGACTATACCCATTTTATTCGTCAGGGTGTCGATACATTCCGCTCGTTTGTGATGGCCTGGTACGACGGAACGCTGGAGAAAATTTTCTTTTCAAAAAATCCTGATCCCAACATCAAGCGACAGATTTGTTCTGTTCTGGCAGGGTATGTCTGGGACCAGGAAAACCCCTACGTGCGCGATCATGCAGTGCAACTAAAACGATTAGCCAGGCTGCTGGATGTACGGGACAGGTTATCCTCCTCATAAATTTAAGACCGTGATCTCCATCAACCAGTATTGTCATATTCAAAATCGTTCTATTCATAGTCAAGGTCAGGTCATTTTTCAACATTCAGCGGGAACCCTGGATAACTTCCTGGATGCTGCTTTTGACGCATTGGTTTCCGGTTACCCCAAGTTTCATAAGATGGACCATCTTTCGAAGTTGGGCTTCCTGGCCACGGAAGTGTTATTAAAAGATATTCCGCTTCGTCAGCGCTATCGTCCCGAACAGGTGGCCGTGATCCTGTCCAATGCCCATGCCAGCCTGGATACCGATGTACGTTATTTTGAATCCACGAAAACAGCGGCAAGTCCTGCCTTGTTTGTGTACACCCTCCCCAACATCGTTGCAGGGGAAATTTGTATCCGGCACGGCATAAAGGGCGAGACTTCGTTTTTCATTTTCCCCGCTTTTGATGCCGTCTGGATGGCGGATTATGTCAACCTGGTGATGGCCCCGGAAAAAACGCAAGCTTGCCTGGCCGGTTGGGTCGATGTGATGGGCGACCACCACAATGTTTTCTTATATTTGGCGGAAAAACAAAGAAATTCAAACGCGCTGGAGCATACAGCAGAACACCTTCAGAAACTATATGACAGAAACTATTGAACAATTGACGACCGATCTGAAAAAACAGATCATTGAGGCGTTGAATCTGAAACACTTAAAACCGGAAGATATCGGGGACGATCAAGCCCTGTTTGTAGACGGCGTTGGTCTTGATTCGATTGACGCGCTTGAATTAATCGTGCTTCTCCAGCAACGTTACAATATCAAAATCGCCGACCCCCAGGACGGACCGAAGATCTTTAAATCTGTAAGGACCATAGCCGAATACATTAACGCTAACCAACCTGTCTGACCGTTTTGAAAGACCGCATTCATGTAGCCGGCATCGGTGTAATTTCGGCCATTGGAAATTCGGTGCCCGAAACATGGAAGTCTTTCGCCAGTCAATCCTCCGGCATCGGACCGATTACACTGTTTGACTCCGTTCATCGCGATGTTTTGCCCGTTGGAGAAGTCAAACTGACCAATAAAGCCCTTTCAGAAAGCCTATCGGTAAGACCTGACGTAACGCGCACGGCCTTGCTTGGCATTCAGGCCGCGCGGGAGGCCGTTGCTACTTCAGGAATTGACTTGAAGCGGTGGCGCACCGGACTCATTTCTGCTACCACGGTAGGAGGCATGGACAAGACGGAAGATTTTTTCATTGATTTTCTGAAGAACCCGTCGCAGGGAAGACTGCGCAATGTGGTGAATCACGAGTGCGGAAGATCCACTGAATTAATAGCGGATGACCTGGGCATAACAGGATTTATAACGACCATCAATACCGCTTGTTCCTCTTCCGTCAACTCCATCGCTTTCGGAGTCCGGCTTATCCGGGAAGGAATGCTTGATCTCGTTGTGGCCGGAGGAACCGATGCCCTTTCAAAATTTACCCTCAACGGATTTAATAGCCTGATGATCCTTGACCATAACCCCTGTCGTCCGTTTGATGCCAACCGCAATGGATTGAATTTGGGTGAGGGCGCAGGGTTTTTGGTATTGGTTTCAGACCGGGTGAAAAGCACGGAACATTTGCATCCCTATGGGTACGTCAATGGCTTTGCGAATACCAACGATGCCTATCATCAAACCGCATCTTCACCCGACGGACGAGGATCATTTGGCGCGATGCAAAAGGCACTGACGATGAGCGGGCTCCATCCGGACGACATTGATTATGTCAACCTGCACGGAACCGGAACATTGAATAATGATCTTTCGGAAGGAATTGCCATTAAACGGTTGTACGGCGATCGGTATCCTAAGCTTAGTTCAACAAAAGCCTTCACGGGTCATTCCCTTGGAGCAAGCGGCGGGATGGAAGCCGTATTTTCAATCCTGGCCATCCATAAGCAATGTGTGTTTCCGAACCTAAGGTTTGAAAATTCAATTCCCGAAACCGGCATTCAACCTCAACTCCGCTTTGAAGAGGGGCTTGAAATCAACCACGTGATGAGTAATTCTTTTGGGTTTGGGGGAAATTGTTCTTCCATCGTATTTTCCAAAAGTCAACCCTAAATGCCAATCTACATAAAAGGCATGGGCACGATCTCCCCACAACAATCCTGGGGCGACGGTGGGTTGCTTTCCGAGCTTCGTGATCATAAGGGCAACCGGCTTTCCTGTCTTGAACCGGACTATACTCAATATATATCTGCCCCGTCCCTGCGCAGGATGAGTAGGATCATTAAGATGGGTGTAACGGCCAGCGCGATTGCCCTGAGGGAGGCGGGAATGGAGGCTCCCGACGGGATCATTACCGGAACGAGTTATGGTTGCCTTGACGATACTGGAATTTTCCTCGGGAAAATGGTGGAAAACAAGGAGCATGCACTCAACCCCACGCCCTTCATTCACTCCACACACAATACGATCGGTTCACAGATCGCATTATTGATAAACTGTCAAGGCTACAATCAAACCTATACCCAGGGAGCATTTTCATTTGAAAGCGCTTTGCTGGATGCCCTCCTTGAATTGAAGGACAATCCCAATCAATCCATCCTGGCGGGAGGAGTGGATGAAATTACAGCCAACAGTCACGCCATCCAGAAACGCTTTGGTATTTTCCGGAATGCACCCGCCAGCAGCCTCGATTTGTTTAACGTGCCGGCCGCCGGTACGATCAACGGCGAAGGCGCAGCCTATTTTGTCTTGTCCGGAAAAAAAGGGAGCCAAGATAAAGTGGCTGTTGATTCCGTCGCAACATTCTATAAGCCTGGCCATCAAGCTTTATTGAATGGAATATCGCAATTCGTCCAAGCTGCTGCATTACTTCCCGGGGATATTGATCTCGTACTGTTGGGTAAATGTGGCGATACAAGATTGGATCAAGCGACGGAAGCGATTTCAACCACCTTGTTTTCTTCTAATGTGATCGGATCATTCAAACATCTCTGCGGTGAATATCCAACTGCATCTGCTTTTGCATTGTGGCTGGGGGCCAGAATGATTCAAGCCCGCCAAATTCCCGAGGTTGTAGCTACCGGAAATGTCCACCGGCCGTTGCGGACTATTTTGATTTATAATCCGTATTTTGGCAACTATCATTCATTGATCTTGCTGCGCGCATGCTGAAGTATAAGACGATCAACATCCTGTTCCTGGTTATATTGGTTCTCCTACTCGGTTATGAGCGAGTAGACATACCTTTTATTACCGTGGGATTTCTGCTATTCGCCTACCTGGTCATTCAGGCTTATGGAAGTGCTGTTTTGTCGTCTCAGTTTTTTCTGCCGGTGCGATCCAGAGGCGACGAGCATTCGAATTCGGTCGCGATTACATTTGATGATGGCCCCATCCCGGGCCAGACTGAGAAAATCCTGGACATTTTGAAAGTGCATGAAGTATCAGCTGCATTTTTTTGTATCGGAAGCCGGGTCGCTGCCCATCCGGGGTTAGCAAAACGCATTCATGAAGCGGGTCACGTACTGGGCAATCATAGTTATTGGCACGGCATGCTATTTGATCTTCAGACCGCTAACAACATCGGGCGTGAATTGGGGGACACGGATGAAGTCATTCTGCGCACCATCGGTGTAAAACCAAACTTTTTCAGGCCGCCGTACGGTGTTACTAATCCGATGGTAGCAAAAGCGGTTAAAAAGGGTGGGTATAAAACGATTGGCTGGACGATCCGATCACTTGACACGTTTATTAAAGATAGTACGGTGTTGATGAAGCGTGTAACAAAATCGTTGAAGGCCGGTGATGTGATCTTATTCCATGACAATGGCAACACGACCCTCGAGATATTGCCTGCCCTGCTTGACCACGTTTCCAAACTTGGATTGAAAATTGTACGACTTGACGAACTATTGAATGAGAAAGCCTATGGGTAATCCTATGACAACGTTCGCTATCCCTGACCGGGCGTTTAGCTGCACTGGCTCCTCATTCCTGGTGAAGAACCTGTGCTGCGGATTCTTCTGCCTGCTTTCTCTTTCCTCGTTCGCTCAACACCCCGGTTATCATTCGATTACGGATTTACCCGCATTCAAAAAACAATTCACCGCCCAATCCCTTACCGTTTCCACCATCACCAGCAACTTCACCCAGGAGAAAATACTTTCCGAACTAACCGAGAAAATTATTTCCAAAGGCAAGTTCTGGTTCAAACGAAGCGATAAGGTTCGGATTGAATACCGGGAGCCCTTTTTTTACCTGATGGTCCTGAATGGCGGTAAGATGCTGGTGCGCGATGATCAAAAAGAAAACAAGATCAACACCAGTTCGAATAAGCTGTTTCAGCAGGTCAACCGGATCGTGCTGGATTGCGTTCAGGGAACGATACTCGACAGCAAGGATTTTTCCGTCCTGGTTTTTGAAAATGATAATTCATTTCTGATGGAAATGACCCCTTCCTCCAGAGTACTCCGTGAGTTTTTTCAAACCATCGTTCTTACGGTGGATAAGAAAGACCACTCGGTGAAGTCGATTAAAATGAATGAACCGCTGGGCGATACGACTACGATCACCTTCACCGATAAGAAATTAAACGAACCGGTTCCTGATGCGGTGTTTACTCTTTAGTTCATCGATTCTGCTGTTGAGCTGTACCTCAGACTATCGTACGCTAACCGCTATCCCCGTCGATAGCAATTGTGTCAGCAAAATGGCGCCCCGTCCCCTTCCCACCTCCTGGTATCACGCCAGCGTGGAGGTAGTGGGGAACCACATTAGTGGTTTATTGCTGATCAAAAACATGCCCGATAGCGCAATACGGGTGGCGTTTACCAATGAGGCAGGCGTTACCTTTTTTGATTTTGGTTTTTCACGGGACCGAACGTTTACTGTTCATTCCATCATTAAAAAACTAAACAAAAAACCCGTTGTCCAAACCTTGCGAAAAGACTTTGAATTGATCCTGGCCTTGCCCTTTGTAAAAGCCTCTTACCAAAGTTGGAGAGCAGGAGAGGAAATTTTCTTTGGAGTAAATCAAAAAAAGCAAACCGCCTATTTCATTATCAGTAAAGATTGCAGTTCTTTGCACCGATTGGAGTGGGGTAGCGCACGAAAGAGAAAAGTAACCGTGCTCTTGGCCGGATCGGGGTATCCCTCACCGGAGAAATTGGAGATCATCCATCACACCTTCGATATGACAATAAGCCTAACTCGCTTTCAAAAAGAATGATGCTGCTCAATGATTTTTACTCTATCGTTCAACAGGTGCCAGCAGCGGGCTCGGTAAAGGCAAAAATCGCAATCAACACAAGCCATGGGATATTAAAAGGTCACTTCCCGGGACTTCCCGTTGTGCCCGGCGTTTGCATGATGCAAATGGTACTGGAAATGATGGAAGTCAGTTCGGGCAAACAGGTTAGCCTGATTGCCGCCGATTCGATGAAATTTCTTGCCGTCATTAATCCAGAACAGACCGGGGAAATCGAGATGGCGATCAGTTATACCGAGGATGGCGGACAGTTTCTGATCAGCGCTACCTTATTTGCCGGCGCAGTCACGTTCTTTAAGTTGAAAGCCACGTTGAAGATCGTCTAATGGTATCGGCCGGGATTCGCACGTTGTTTAAGAAGAATAAAATCGGAGTCTTACTACCGACTTATAACAATGCCCAAACATTGGGCAGCGTGTTGAGCAGTGTATTGGAATACACCGATCAAGTGATCGTCGTAAATGACGGATCCACCGACACGACGCTGGAGATCTTAAAACAATTTCCTCAAATCGACCTTATCTCCTATCCTGCTAATCTGGGTAAGGGGTTTGCTTTGCGCAAAGGGTTTCAACGTGCCGTGGAGGCAGGATATGATTATGTAATCAGTATTGATTCGGATGGACAGCATTATGCAGACGACTTGCCGCTGTTTTTGGACAAACTGGATACCAACCCTTCAGCGATTATTATCGGGGTCCGGAATATGGATCATGCCAGCGTGCCCGGCAAAAGCAGCTTTGGCAATAAATCGTCGAGCTTCTGGTTTTGGGTAATGACCGGATTGAAAATGAACGATACCCAGAGCGGCTATCGACTTTACCCTGTAGGGCAGTTAAAAGATATCAGATTCATTACCAGGAAATTTGAATTTGAGATCGAAGTATTGGTCTTGTCGGCCTGGCGCGGGATCACAATTACGGAAGTCCCCATCCGCGTATTTTATCCCGAAAAGGGGAAACGGATCTCGCACTTTCGCCCCCTGATCGACGTCCTGCGGATCATTTTTATGAACGTCATTCTCGTGCTCATTGCCTCGGCCTATATCAAGCCGCGTGACTTTCTCAGAAGGATAAAACAAAAGCAGCACGGGCAAATCCTCCGCGAGCAACTCTTCAATCCCGGGGAACCCGACTGGATCAAGGCTTTCTCGATCGGATTTGGCATTTTCATGGGCATCGTTCCCCTTTGGGGATTCCAAATGGTCATCGCGCTTTTCCTATCGGTCTTGTTCCGGTTAAATAAAGCGCTGGTCATCGTTGCCGCCAACATCAGTATTCCGCCGATGATTCCGTTAATTCTGTTTTTAAGTCACCTCACAGGAGCCCTCTGGATGGGCAGCCGGGCCCAACATATTTCATTCAGTCAGGAGATAACTCTGGAATTGATGGAAAATAATTCCATTCAATATGTTCTGGGGGCGGTTACATTGGCCTTGGCCGCCGGTATGATGTTTGGCGGACTAACGTATCTGGGATTGAAACTTTTCAAGCGGTCGGAAAAACCAGGATTATCAAACGTCTAGAGGGTTCATGACTTCGATCATTCAGGAGCGTTTCAAGCGACTCAAGGTCTGTGTGCTACTACCGACTTTCAACAATGCGGGTACGTTGGAGAAGGTATTGACTGACATTCTGCACTACACCGACCAGGTCATCGTGGTAAACGATGGCTCCACCGACCGGACAGGGGACATCCTTAAAACCTTTCCACAACTCGGCCTGATCAGCTTCTCAAAGAATAAAGGCAAAGGATGGGCGTTGCGGTGCGGGTTTAAAAAAGCACTGGAAAGCGGATTTGACTATGCCATCAGCATCGACTCCGACGGGCAGCACTTTGCTGAAGACCTTCCAAAATTCCTGATCAAACTCGAAGAAACGCCGAACGTTTTGATCATCGGGGCGCGCAACATGGGACAGGCGGGGATACCCGGCAAGAGCAGTTTTGGAAATGCGTTTTCAAATTTCTGGTTCCGCCTGGAAACGGGTTATAAAATGGACGACACGCAATGCGGCTATCGTCTCTATCCGCTCCGCGCGTTGCAAAAAATTCGATTTTTCACCAGCAGGTTCGAGTTTGAAATTGAAGTGATCGTGCGCGCCGCCTGGAAAGGTATAGCCATTGACTCCGTACCGGTACGAATCTTCTATGAAGAAAAAGCAAAACGCGTCTCCCACTTCCGGCCTTTCCAGGATTTTGCCAGGATCAGCATTCTCAATACTGTATTCGTGGTGATCACCCTCTTGTACATCAAACCCAGGGTTTTTTTTAGGAACCTGTTCAGGATAGAACATTCTGTAACACCCTTATCTTAAAAAAAGATACCTCACACCACTCCATGGAACTCCTTTTTATTTCCCTTTACGACTACTTTAAGAAGAACCGGTCGCTCCTGTACGGGATATTTATGGGGTTGTTTTTATTGATGGGTGCCGGTGCATCACAAGTGAAAGTAGAAGAAGATATCGCCCGGTTCTTTCCCAATGATAAAAAGCTCGAGAAAATCAACCAGATTTTCCAGCGTTCAAAATTTATGGACAAGCTGGTCGTCATGGTCTCTCTCTCTGACTCCACCCGGCCGGCCTCTCCGGACTCCCTTATCCGTTTCGCCGATGAATTGGTGAACAGGATGGAGGCCGACCTCGCTCCTTACGTAAAGAAGATCACATACAAAGTAGACGATGCGCTAACCTTGCAACTGTTCAACGTCATCTATCACCACCTGCCGCTGTTTCTTGACGAGAAGGACTATGCTTCCATCGATTCTTTAACAAAGGAGGAGGCGGTAAGAACCAATCTTCAACGCAGGTATCGGCAACTGATTTCGCCGGCAGGCATCGCGCTGAAGAAAATAATTGTCAAAGATCCTCTGGGCATAGCCGTATTGGCGCTGAAGAAGCTCCGGCGTTTGCAATACGATGAGGGATTCGAACTGGTCGACAATGCTATTTTTACCAAAGATCACCGCTATCTGATCTTTTTTATGGTGCCGTCCTTTCCGCCCAACGACACCGGAAACAATTCCGCATTCCTCTCCGGTCTTGATCAATCCATCGCTCACGTTTCCCAAACCCACCCTGACATCGGTGCACTATATTATGGCGCAGCGGCAGTGGCAGCAGGCAACGCGAACCAACTGCGGACTGACACCGTGCTGACGCTAAGTATGATGATGGTACTCCTTGTCGTGTTCCTCTTCGGGTTTTTGCGAAAGAAAAGAGCCCCTTTCATCATTCTCATTCCCGTATTGTTTGGCGGCCTTTTTTCCCTTTCCGTAATTTATTTGATCCAGGGTTCCATCTCTGTGCTGGCGATTGCCGCGGGGTCAATCATCCTGGGTATTGCCGTAAACTATTCCCTCCATTTTCTTTCACACCTCCGGCACATCGGTGATGTGCGGGAAACCATTAAAGACCTTGTCAAACCGATGACCCTGGGCAGCGCCACCACGGTATTGGCATTCATGTGTCTTCAGTTTGCCAATGCCTCCATCCTGCGCGACGTAGGTCTGTTTGCCGGTTTCAGTCTGATTGGGGCTGCGTTTTGTTCGCTGGTATTTCTTCCCCACCTGGTGACGAATGATTTTTTTGGCCATCACCCGGCGCGCGCTACGTCCTGGATGGTCAAACTTTCGTCGTATCACTCAATCTACAATCGAATTCTTGTGCTCCTTATTTTCTTGTTCACCCCCGTGTTGCTGTACTACGCTGGTGACGTGACGTTCAATAGCGACTTGACCAAGTTGAACTTCATGTCATCCGGATTGAAGCACGCAGAAAACGTTTTTAACCGCATCAATCAACGCTCCCTCCGGTCGATCTACATCGTCGCGGATGGGGCGACTACCGAGGAAGCCCTCCGCCACACC
>DATHFS010000628.1:0-3107 GCA_035317975.1 Cyclobacteriaceae bacterium
CCGGCCACCCTGCAAGAGTTAAAAAGCTTTGTGCTGGGAGAAGCGATCCGGGACGGCAAGCTTATGTATATCCAGGTTTTTGACTCAACGGCGCCCTGGACGGCGAACACATTCGGATTGATCAATTGGCTTTTTGGGCGGTCTTTGATCATTCAGCACTCGTTGGCGCTTGTCCTCATTTTTTTTCAGGCTGCTTTTTTTGCTGTTCTACTCATTCAGAATAAAGCATACAACGACAATACCTATGTGCCGGCCCTGGTATTTGGTTTACTCTGTTTCTTCTCATTCGACCTGCTTTCGTTTTCGCCGGAATTGCTGGCTTCGACCGTTCTGTTGCTGGCCTTGAACAACCTTTTTAAAGAAATTGAATTCCGCCTCCAACGAGATGAAATCATTCTCAATCTCGGGGTCTTTCTGGGAGTAGCCACGCTATTGATTTTTTCCTATGTCGTTTTTCTCTTCGGCACCATTTTTATCCTGTTCCTCTTTACACGGTTGAGCGCGCGGAAATTATTGCTTCTCTTGTTTGGGTTTATTTTACCCCATGCGCTGCTGATCACGTTGTACTTCCTCCGGGGGGAGGCGCCGTCATTGTGGCAAAATTTTTATGTACCGAATTTAACTTTCCATGGAACTGCGTTCATCACCCTGAGCAGCATCATTGCTCTGTGCGCGCTGCCTTTCGGTTATTTTGTTTTCTCCCTTTTCATGCTCAATCGTGAAGCACGCTTCACCAAATACCAATCGCAACTATTCCAGGTGATGTTTCAGTGGATGTTATTTTGTTTGGTTCAGGTGCTGGTTACCCGGGAATTTACACCGCATAGCCTGATCATTTTCATTCCCTCCTTAGCCTATTTCATCAGCCACTATCTTTTGCTCATTCGAAGAAAGTGGATTGCAAACACCATGCTGTGGATTTTTCTCATTGGAATTTTGGCCGTGAATCTACTATCGCGATACAATAAACTGAACCGAATCAACTACGCAACCCTTTTTCCTGGGGAATCACCCTATTCCAGGGCAATTAAGAACCAACGGGTGATGGTATTGACTGACGACAAGGGAGTGTATCAACAGAACAGGTTGGCGGGATATTTTTTGGATTGGGACCTTTCACGGAAAGTCTTTGAGGAGCCGGACTATTATGAAAATGTCATGCTGGTCCACCACGTGTTCAAGAGCGACCCACCGGAGGTCATCATCGACCCCAGCGGTCTGATGAACCGGTTTTTCGATCGCATTCCGGAATGGAAGGCGGGGTATAGGAGGGATTCTGTGTTTTATCGACGCGTTCCCGCCTTGAGTCCTCTAAACCGCGGAGGCGCAGACCACTGACACGTCGGGGCAGGGACGCAAAGTAGGCGCAGAGGTAAGATATAATTTGGTTTGACCTTTCAAACTATACCGTTTTAGCCAGCCCTGGTTAAATCAACTGCCGCTAACAACCGATCTTATTGACTCTCCGCTCATGGCGCCCACCTTCAAAACTCGAGTGGAGAAAGCGATCCAGGATTTTTTCTGCAAGGGCAACATCAACGAAGCGCGATGGCAGGCAAAGCACGTTGGCATTATTATGCTGGCGGGCCAGGGAAGCGAGTTCCTCGTTCCAGCAAAGCGCAGCCCGGACACCCTGATGCTTGTTGGCTGTAATGGCCACTCCGTTGGCGCTGCCGCAAACCAAAACCCCTAAATCAAATTCGTTTTTTTCAACACTGTTGGCAACGGGATGGGCGAAGTCGGGATAGTCCGCAGATTCCGTAGTGTAGGTGCCAAAGTCCTTTACGGAATAGCCGTTTTTCTCCAGCCACTTTTTCAAAAGCTCTTTATATTCAAACCCTGCATGGTCTGCCCCGATCGCTATTTTTTGCATCATGATGCTTGCTGCTCAGCCCGTAAGGCCGCTTCCTCTTCTTTTCGCTTTTTCCTTACCACGTATGCGGAAATGAAGATACTACTTTCGTATAGCATGTACAAGGGCAGTGAAATCACCGTTTGGCTCAGTGGATCAGGAGACGGAGTGACGATAGCGCCGATAATCAGGATACCGACAACGGCGTGTTTGCGGTACTTACGCATAAATTGAGGCGTTAAGATCCCGATCTGTGTGAGGAAATACACTACAACCGGGAGCTGGAATAGCAATCCACTTCCGATGATCATCGCGACGATGGTTCCAACGTAGGAAGTAATATCAAATTCATTCTGGATCACGCTGCTGATCGAATACGTGGAGAAAAACCAGACGGACATCGGGCACATCACATAGTAGCCAAACAACACCCCCGTAAAAAACAAAAATGAAACCGCAGCTACCGCGCCGCGTGAAACTCTCCGCTCTTTATTGTAAAGTCCGGGACGAACAAAACGCCACAATTCCCAGATTACGTAGGGGAACGCTACAATCAACCCAATGACAAGGGAGGCCGTGAACTGCATGGTAAACTGACCCGTCATGTAGCGACTTTGGATTTTGAAAGGAATGGCGGTTACACAGAAGCCATCCGAATGGAGAAACTCACCAATCTTACATAAGAACCGGAAGGTGGGGAAACTTGGCTTCGCCACGGCAAAGATAATATTATCGAAAATCCAGGGTGTAAGGACAAACGCAACGATCATAAACGCAAAGATGGCTATCAGGGACCTCACCACATGCCACCGCAGTTCCTCCAAATGATCGAGGAACGACATTTCTTTTTCTTCACTCATCTTTTCTTTCCTAACCTAATTAAAATTGTTTCTACCCAGGTGCAAGGATCGCAGCGTAACCGGCGATCCATTCATAAGGCCAACTATGTATAGAGCGGGAATTTTTTTACAAATCCGTTCACTTTCTTCTTTACACTTTTTAAATGCTTTTGATCTTCTGGTTTCTTTAACGTTTCATCGATCAATTCCACTACTCTTATCATATCTTTTTCTTTCATTCCCCGCGTCGTTACCGCGGGCGTTCCAACACGCATCCCCGAAGTCACAAAGGGAGATTGAGTATCAAACGGCACCATGTTTTTGTTAATAGTAATGTCTGCCTGGATGAGGGCATCTTCCGCCTGCTTGCCCGTGAGGTTCTTCGATCGCAGGTCGATCAACATGAGGTGATTATC
>DATHFS010000629.1:0-6864 GCA_035317975.1 Cyclobacteriaceae bacterium
ATAGTCAGGATCGTCTCCTAAAGAGGAAGTCAAGTATCGTCTCCAGAGGTGAAAGTCAAGTATCGTCTCCCGGAGGGAAAGTCAAGTATCGTCTCCCGGAGGGAAAGTCAAGTATCGTCTCCCGGAGGGGAAAGTCAAGTATCGTCTCCCAGAGGGGAAAGTCAAGTATCGTCTCCAAGAGGGGAAAGTCAAGTATCGTCTCCCAGAGGGGACGATACGTTCTCGCTCGGTTGTCGCATCGTCCTCAGGGAGACCAGACGACGCAATAGCGCATCGTCCTCTTCGAGAGACGATGCTGGACCCATACGTTGTCGGTCTTAAATTACCATTAGGAACTTTATTTCCGTAACTTTGTTGGTCAAAGAAACGAGCAAACAGTATGGTAGCCGCGCCCAAAAACATTCATATTTACCTTGAGTCTAATCCTAACCCCAACTCCCTGAAGTTTGTGGTCAATGAAATGCTGGTGCCGGAAGGCATGAGCTTTGACTTCCCTGATACGGCGAGTACGGAAGAGGCTCCTCTGGCAAAAGAGTTATTCGCCTATCCTTTTGTGGACAGGGTCTTCTATATGAGCAACTTTGTCACCGTGACGAAAAAGGAAGACACGGAATGGCTGGAGATTCAGGACCTGCTGAAAAAGCATATTCAAGGTTTTTTAGAATCCGGAAAGTTGATCCTCAACAGCAACGCACCCGCTGCCGCCCCGGTGGAAGAAGAAACGGAAACCGTGAAGAAAATCAAGACTATTCTTGACGAATACATCCGGCCTGCCGTGGAACAGGATGGCGGTGCCATTACCTACCATTCATTTAAAAACAAGAAAGTAACCGTAACTCTTCAGGGTTCATGCAGCGGCTGCCCCTCCTCCACCATCACCCTCAAAGCAGGCATCGAGAATCTCTTTAAGAAAATGATGCCGGAAGAGGTTGAGGAAGTCGAGGCGTTGGGATAATAAATTTAAGATTTAAAATTTAAGATTGGTGAGTCCTTATCCTCCCGATTCTTCAAGCCATCTTAGCTTGGTCTAAGACGCTGGCTGAAATCCAACTCAAGAACTCAGGGCTTTGATCTGAGGTTCGCCAAATAGACTCCCGCCAGGATACATGCCATTCCAATAAAGTGTCCCAGGAAAAGATGCTCGTTGTCTAAAACACCCCATAAGACAGAAACAATCGGCATGAGGTAGGTCACCGAACTGGCAAACAACGGTGTTGAGATCTTCAGAAGCTTATTAAATAAAAGCGTTGCGACGGCAGTACTCATAAAGGCGAGCAATACAATAAATCCGAATGCCCTCCACGCTCCCGGGACATCGGCCATCTTGCGTGTAAATTCAGTGAATCCAAATAAATACGTCAGCCCCAGGGGTCCGATCAAAGAAAGGGCTACGCTGGTGATCGTGAGTGATCCCAAGTCAGCAATTTTGAATTTCACCCAATTCAGGTTGGTGCCATAGAAAGCACAGGCCAGAACAATTAGCAACGCATAGGCATTGAACCCTCCGATCGAGCCGCCGGTACGCGAAAGGGTCAATAAAATGGTACCTCCAAAGCTGATCAGGATCCCGACAATGGCAATCGCGCGAAAACGCTGGTGAAAAAACAATGCTCCCATGATCACTACCCATACCGGCGAAAGGCTGTTAAGAATGCCCGCTATCGAACTGCTCAGTTGCGTCTGCGCGAATGCAAAAAGAAAGGCCGGAAAAAAGGTGCCCATCAACCCGGACAGGAAGAGTTTGGCAAAATGAACTTGTCTGAGTTCTTTCAGTCGTACCAGCGCTACGGGCAATAAGAACAACGAGGCGGCCGATACACGGAGCGCACCCAATTCATCCGGTGAAAAAATCTTCAGGCCTTGCTTGATCAGGATGAACGAAGTTCCCCAAATCAATGAAAGTCCAATCAACAAAATAAATGGAGTGAGATTGCGGTTATCGGACATCGATCAATAAAACGTAAAAGACGGGAGGAGAGGTGGGATTTGAAATACGTTTTCTTGCTGACATTAGATCAAAACAGGCATTAGATCAAAACAGGTTCTCCACAAAACCGTTCCTCTACTTCATCTAATATGCCATATACTTCCTCTGCCGTCATCGCCTCTACCAATTGAGCACGAAACGGTTTAAAATCCGGCAAGCCTTTGAAGTAACTCGCATAATGCCTTCTCATTTCAAAAATGCCCAGCTTGTCGCCTTTCCAGCGCATTGAAAAATCGAAGTGCTGTTTGGTGACGCGAATCCGTTCCCGTATGCCGGGCTCTTCTGCGAGTTGGCCTGTAGTAAGAAACTGCTTGATCTCATCAAAAATCCACGGGTAGCCAATGGCGGCTCTGCCGATCATAAGTCCATCGACACCATATCGGTTTTTATATTCCTGTGCTTTGTGAGGGGAATCGATGTCGCCGTTTCCGAAGATCGGGATCTTTATGCGCGGATTATTTTTGATCTGCCCGATCAATGTCCAGTCGGCCGGTCCTTTGTACAGTTGTGCACGTGTGCGTCCATGAACGGTCAAGGCCTGAATGCCGACATCTTGTAGCCGTTCGGCGACCTCAAGAATATTCTTTGTATGGTCATCCCAGCCGAGGCGGGTCTTTACCGTCACGGGCAAGTGCGTGCTCTTCACCACTTCCTCCGTCATTCGAACCATCTTGGGTATGTCTTGCAACAGGGCCGCTCCAGCCCCCCTACAGGCTACTGCCTTCACGGGGCACCCGTAATTGATGTCGATCAAATCAGGGTTGGCTTGCGTGGCGATCACGGTTGCTTCGCGCATGCTATCGACATTCCCTCCGAACAACTGGATCCCCATCGGCCGTTCGTATTCAAAAATATCCAGCTTCTGTCTGCTCTTGGCCGCATCGCGGATCAGGCCCTCAGAAGAAATAAATTCGGTGTACATCAGGTCGGCGCCCCCTTCCTTGCAAACGGCGCGGAAAGGCGGGTCGCTCACATCTTCCATGGGCGCCAGCAGCAAGGGAAACTCCCCGAGGTTTACATTACCAATTTTTACCACGATCTGTTGCCGTTATTCCGAACGAAGGAAAGAATTACCATATTTGCCCGCAAAAATAACTGAATTTGCCGACATGTCTGAATTTGATTTGATCCCCCGGGAGAGACCTGCCGCCACTTCGGTTTTCTTTATTTTAATCACCGCCCTGGCGGGATTCCTCTTTGTGGGACCATTAATCGGATTTCTTATGGCCATTCCCTTTATGGAAGGCACCCTGGTTGACTTCGGATCGAAGATCACAGAGCCTCTCCTCCACCCCGAAGTAAAGATACCCCTGTTCATTATTCAGGGTTGTGCAACCTTATTTGGATTGGTGGCAGGCCCCTTGTTGTACTGGTCCTTCATGGAAAAGCGACGGATAGCAGACTTCGTGCAACAAAAGACGATCTCCCCGTTAACCCTCACCTTGACGGCGATGGTGGTCCTTTTTTTCATGATGCCCAACTCTTTGTTAATTGAATGGAATGCAAACGTCGTGCTGCCGGATTTCCTGAAAAATCTGGAGACCTGGGCAAGGCAGCGCGAGGACTATGCTGAAGAACTGACAACGTTTCTCACCACATTTGCGTCAACCGGAGAATTCCTTCTTGCCTTTATTGTTGTCGCTGTTCTTCCCGCGATAGGGGAAGAGCTGGTCTTCCGTGGAATGCTCCAGCCGCAGTTGCAAAGCGCCACGCGTAACGTACACGTCGCCATTTGGATCTCGGCTTTTCTTTTCAGTTCCCTCCACATGCAATTTTTCGGATTTGTTCCCCGTCTGGTCCTGGGAGCCTTGTTTGGCTACTTATATTCCTGGTCGGGAAACTTAATCGTACCGATTGTAGCGCACTTTATTAACAATGGCTTTTCGCTGCTCATGCTTTATCTTCATCAGCTGGGTAAAATTGACATTGATCTCGAAAGTACCAAGGCCGTACCCTGGCCGGCGGTAGTCAGTGGAACAATACTTACTTTAGTACTTTTAGCGTATCTGAAAATACGTTTTGAGCGAAATCGAACCGCCGCTTGATTACACCTTTAGGAAAATACAACAACCTTACCCAACGAATCATCACCGGTCTCGTCGGATCCGCCACCGTCATTTTCTGTGTGGCCTATAGCGACTTGACCTATTTTCTCATTTTCTTTACAATTTGTATTCTTTCCTTGTGGGAATTTTACCGGCTATCAGGACTAGATGGGGTACTCCCACAAAAGGCATTTGGTACGCTCTGCGGCATGGTCATCTTCAGTTTGTCTTTTTTTATCGAGCGCGGGACAATTTCTCCCCGCTATTACTTCTTGATTTTTCCGCTGGTCTCGTGCATCTACCTGATCAAGCTGTATAAGAAATTTGAACGCAAGCCCTTTACGAACATCGCCTTTACCTTCCTTGGAATTGTTTATATCGCCGTTCCCTTTTCGTTATTGAATATTGCCGTTTTTGAAAATGGGAATTACAATTTTCAAATTATATTCGGCTGTCTCTTTATTTTATGGGCCAGTGATACCGGCGCCTATTTTGCGGGAACCCGGTTCGGGCGCAGAAAGTTATTCGAGCGGATCTCTCCAAAAAAGTCCTGGGAGGGAGCCCTGGGAGGTGCGCTCCTGGCGATGATTTTTGCTTTTGGGATTGCTCACTACTTCCATTCGCTGGCCCTGTGGCAATGGCTGACGATCGCCGCAATTATTATTGTTGGCGGTACCTTCGGCGATCTTGTTGAGTCCTTGTTGAAACGAAGTATGGAAACCAAAGATTCCGGGGATACCCTGCCTGGTCATGGGGGGTTTCTTGACCGCTTTGATGGACTGTTGATATCGGCGCCGTTCATAGTAGCGTTCCTGGAGATCTTTTGAAACACGGCATGTTTCCCGCAGATCGCGGTTTTATTTCCCGCAGATCACGCGGATTTTCGCAGATATAGTCTGGAAAAATCCACGCTTGCGAATTAGAGCGCCCCGCATAGGTTGGCGACCTGCCTTCGTCACTGACTACATTAGGGCTTCGTCAATTCATAGAAAGCCTGAGCACGACGCGTCCTCGAAAATATTCATCTGCGAAAATCTGCGGGATCTGCGGGAAACAACTCCGCGAGATCGGATCAGCAGAATTTGTTTCCCGCAGAATTGTTGTGTAGCGTATCGAAGATGCTCTGCTATTGCTCGCGTCAGCTCTGCGTAAATCCGCGAGATCTGCGGGAAACAACTCCACGAGATCTGCGGGAAACAAAAAATTTTCATAGCTTAGCAAGTCATTGAAAGAGGATTCATGATTGCTTTTTTGAAAGGGAAGTTAGTTCAAAAAGAGCCCACGTTTGTTATCATCGAAGTGAACGGGGTGGGTTACCAGGTGAACATTTCGCTGAATACATTTTCGGAAATAAGGGACCGCGAAGACGTGCGCCTCGCAACCTACCTTCAGGTACGGGAGGATGCACATGTGCTCTATGGATTTTCCAATGAGGCAGAAAAGGCGATGTTCCAGAACCTGATTTCCGTCAATGGAGTTGGCCCCGGCACGGCGATGGTCGTACTTTCTTATTTACCTCCCGCCGAGCTAAAGTCGGCCATCATCCGTGAGGATGCATCGGCCCTTCAAGCGGTGAAAGGGATCGGCGGAAAGACAGCCCAGCGGATCATTCTCGAGTTAAAGGATAAATTGCGCAAGGAACCGGAAGAATCCAACATTCCCGGTTTTTCGCACAATACGGTGCGTCAGGAGGCGTTATCCGCCCTGGTGACGTTGGGAATCGGGAGGGCCGCGGCGGAAAAAAGCGTCGATGCGGTCATTAAGAGATCTGGGAATAGCCTTAGATTGGAAGAGCTGGTCAAACAAGCCCTTAAAAACGCCTGAGATACGATTGGTTGTAGCTATACCGAAAAGACAGTTCACCCTCGAACTGAGCATAGTTTCCTTTCTATGCTTAGCGTCCCCGTGCGTCTATGCTCAGCAAAAAGCGGACACAACAAAGAAGGCGGTCGATACCGTTTCTAACAAAATCATCAATCCTTACCGTCCTACTTTCCGGCCCAGCGACCGCTATGGCGATCCGTTTTCCAACCAGATCCCGTTTTCTCCTCTCTTTCTGAAAGATCCCAAGAGCCTCAATCTGGATATGCAGATTGACACCGGGATGAACTATAGCATTTATGAAAAGATTGGCAAAATCAATTTTCGGCCTACCTCTTCAATGTCGTTCCAGGAGTTTAATCAGCAACAAAGTCAGTCGATGTTGAAAGACTACTGGAAAGGGAGGAGTCAGGCACTCGATGGAGAAAGCGCTGTTAGCAGCCGCAATCTGATTCCTAAGATCTTCATCAGCCCGATCATGGACCGCATCTTCGGAGGCAGCTATGTAGAACTCATCCCCCGTGGATTTGTCACCCTCGACTTTGGCGCCAACTTTCAAAAAATTCAAAACCCTGCCATTCCGATCCGCCAGCAAAAAAACGGCGGCTTTCAGTTTGACCAGCAGATCAACCTGAGTGTGGTCGGGAAGATCGGAGAGAAAATGAAAGTCACGACCAACTTTGATAACAACAATTCTTTTGACTTTCAAAATAATATGAAGGTGGAGTACACCGGTTTCAAAGAGGATATCCTGAAAAAACTTGAAATCGGTAACGTCAGTCTTCCGCTCAACAATAGTCTGATCAGCGGTGCGCAAAACCTCTTCGGTGTAAAAGCCCAGCTTCAGTTTGGAAAGCTGTCCCTGACGGCGATCGCCGCGACCCAGCGCGGGAAACAATCGACGATCAATGTCAACGGGAGCACGAGTGGTGCAGCTCAAGGAAGGCCATTTGAAATTGTCGCTTCGAGTTACGATGAAAACCGCAATTTTTTTCTGGGGCATTTTTTCCG
>DATHFS010000630.1:0-2985 GCA_035317975.1 Cyclobacteriaceae bacterium
TCAAGTCAATGATCAATCCGGGCATAGGGGCTTTAATGTTATTGATCTTGCTGCCGGCGGCCGCAGTCATCCCCAATTTCTCCAGCAGGAGGTCAAACTTGTCTTTCACTTCAACTAAATAGGTATGACCGTTGATTTTGAGCGTTACGGCCTTGGCAACGGGATCAATCCTGACAACCTCCGTCCGGTAGCTTTTGTTTTGAATAAAAATATGAAAGTATCCATCGGCTATTTTGACCTTGTCCCAGTTGAGCGGCTGACCATTTACCATAAACCCATCGTCGCTGGGTACAATCTCAAAATCCTTGCTGTTGACTTTTGCTTTATACACGAGGTAAAAATAGAATTAAGAAGTCAGAAGTAAGAATTAAGAAGGAGAAATTAGATAATTGGTCGGGGGCCTTTTGCGTTGCAAGGTCACAGCGGGCACGGCGGACCACGGCGAACCTGCCTACCGGCAGGCAGGCACGGCGGGTTCAGATTCAAAACACTCATTTGTATAAATAGATAAGGGCTCCAACCCAGGACTCAAGATTACAAATTCTCGCCTCTTGCTTCTTGCTTTTTGCTTCTTGCTTCTCGATTCTTTTAATCTACCTTTGCGTGGTCGAAAGACAGGGGTGCCTAAGAACAACGGGCTGAGATTATACCCATCGAACCTGATGCCGGTAATGCGGACGAAGGGAGGCAAGGTAAACACGTAAGTAAGGTACATTCCCCGATGTGCCTGCGGGTTTAAACTAAAAATTAAGATGATCAGATCGATTTCGGCTACAGCCTTATGCTTGCTGTCGCTTAACACGTATGCCCAGTTTACGGTTTCGGGTACCGTCCGGGGTGGAGAAAAGAAAGAACTCCTACGTGGCGCCGTTGCCAGCCTGAGAGGAATTAACAAAACGGAGAACACGGATGAAGAAGGGAAATTCCGGATCAGCGGGGTAGCCAGGGGCACCTATTTCTTGTCCGTAAAATTCCTTGGCTACACAGCCTACGAGACCGAAGTGGAAGTACAGGCCGACATTCAACTGGACGTGTTGCTAGCGGAGACTTCATTTCTTACCGACGAAGTAATTATCGCTGCCTTGCGCGCCGGGGAAAATACACCCACCACCTATACCGATGTTAGCAAGGAAGTTATCGCCAAACAAAATTATGGTCAGGACTTGCCTATGTTGCTCAACTGGACGCCTTCCCTCGTGACTACTTCGGATGCCGGTGCGGGCGTAGGCTATACCGGCCTCCGCATCCGCGGCAGCGATGCCACTCACATCAACGTCACGATCAACGGCATTCCTTATAACGACAGTGAATCACAAGGTACATACTGGGTAGACATACCCGATATTGCTTCGTCCACCCAAAGTATTCAGGTCCAGCGCGGTGTCGGGACTTCTACCAATGGGGCGGGAGCCTTTGGGGGAAGTGTGAACGTACAAACCAATTCCTTGCAACCGGAGCCGTATGCCGAAGTCAGCAATTCGTATGGGTCATTTAACACACAAAAGCATACACTCAAAGCCGGCACCGGACTTATCAATCATGTTTGGGCATTTGACGGACGTGTCTCAAAAATAAAATCCGATGGCTACATCGAACGGGCCAGTTCGGATCTGGATTCGTACTATTTGTCCGGCGGCTATTATGGCAAAAAGACGTTGATAAAAGCAATCCTGTTTGGCGGGCATGAACTCACGTATCAATCCTGGTACGGCATTGATCCCGGTATGATGAAAATCGACCGGAGGTTCAACTATGCCGGAGCGATCTATGATGCAAACGGCAATGTGGCGCGTTATTACGACCGGCAGGTGGATGACTATCGTCAGGATCATTATCAACTCCACTTCTCCCATCAGATCAGCGACTACTGGAATGTGAATGCGGCGCTGCACTATACCTATGGCCGTGGTTATTATGAGGAATATTTACAAGACCAATCCTATGCGGGGCTGGGGCTCGCCAATATTATTCTGGGATCCGATACCATACGCTCCGGCGACTTTGTCAGGCGACAATGGCTTGATAATCGTTTCTATGGAGCGACGTATTCGGTCCATCATTCGAAAGATCGCGTTGACTTTACGGTAGGGGGAGCCATCAATCGCTATGGAAATGCGAAGCACTTCGGCGAAATTATCTGGGCCCAGTACGCAGGGCCTACCCGCCTTCGCGATCATTATTATGATGCGGTATCGCAAAAAAACGATTTCAATGTTTATGCAAAACTGAACTATGATCTTACCGATAAACTGAACGCATTTTTGGATATGCAGTTCCGGCAAGTGGGGTACCAGTCGGCCGGGATGGATGAAACTGTTAGCCCTTACGCGATTGATGATAAATTTAATTTCTTCAACCCCAAAGGAGGACTTAGTTACTCCTTGTCGACACACGATGTTCTCTACACTTCGTATGCCGTAGCACACCGCGAGCCCTCCCGGGCGGACTACCTCGCAGGCGCCGAGAAGCCGCACAGCGAAGAATTGGGAAATATTGAGGCAGGCTGGCGGAGAAAATCTTCCACGTATGCGCTTGAAGCCAATTATTATTTTATGGATTATAATAATCAGTTGGTCCTTACGGGTCAGCTTAACAGTGTGGGCTATCCCATTCGTGCCAACGTTGGCAAAAGCTACCGGACCGGCATAGAAATTTCAGGCAATTTGAGAGTAGGGAAGAAATTAACCTGGGGCGCCAATGCCACCTGGAGTAAAAATAAAAATAAAGAGCTGGTGGTGGTCAATAGCGAGAACACGCCTGTGACGTATCACGATACCGACATTATTTTGTCTCCGCGATGGATTGCGGGAAGCCAATGGGCATGGTCCCCGGTAAAAGGCTTGGAACTCGCCCTCCTCAGCAAATACGTAGGTCAGCAATACCTCGACAATACCCAAAGTGAAAGCGTGAAGCTGAATTCCTATTTCATCAATGATGTGCGTCTTTCCTATACGTTTACTCCTTCATTTATAATAGCGATTGAGC
>DATHFS010000631.1:0-5213 GCA_035317975.1 Cyclobacteriaceae bacterium
TCAAAAGAAGGATTGCGAAGATACCGGACAGAATAAACCGTTGAAAGCAAGAACAGCACGACCATAGCAAACCACATCGGCACGTGAAAATAAAGCGCCCGGATGGTTTCATTCACGATCGCAAGGCGCGGGACTTCAAAAAGCAAACCGCCGATGATCGTGTAAACCAACAGAACAACAGCTACCATTTTCCACCACCCTTGTTTCATTGCCTATGGCTTCCTGTTTATTGCCTACTGCCTACTATCTGGTTACCGATTACAGTTGCCGGTCAGTTTTGACTAACATCATATGTACGCCCCATTCAACTAGCCTTCTCCTTGCCTACAGCCCTTTGCCTACTGCCTACTTTTTCCTGCCTACTGCCCTTTGCCTACTGCTTACTTTCCCCGGCCCTACTTTTTGATCCTTCCCTCATACTTCATCCACCGCTAAAGTCTTTGCCTACTGCCCCTTGCCTACTGCCTACTTGTTACTCAGCTGCGCCAAATATAAGGGAAGAGCAAGTACGATACGGCCGCAACCAGACAATTTATTGCGGCCAGCATGACCAGTTGTCCCCAGCTTACCGACCGGTCCAGGCCATCCAGGCAGTTTTTAGTGACCTTAATGGCCAATAGGAGAATAGAGATCACGACAGGAAAACTCAGGACGGCCATCAGGATATGGCTGCTTGTTGTTTTGGATGCGATGCTGGACAGCAACGTAAGCGAAGTGGCGAATCCCAACGAAGCAAGCACCACAACCAGGGAAAAGAGAAATTGGTCCTGAACGGGATTCCCAAGGAAAAGGATGAATAGTAAGAGTCCCACAAAAGACATGAACAGGCACAACAAGAAATTATAACAGATCTTGGACAAGATGATGGAAGCAGGGCTGGCAATAGAATAATAATAAATGTCCCTCCCTTTTCGCTCTCCGATGAAACTTTTGGCTACTGCATTCATGACGGTAAACAACGTCGCTATCCAGAAGAGGGCGCTCCAGACGAGCGGAGTGATCAGGTTTTGACGGAGAGTAAAGGTGAGGTAAATAATGAAGACGATGCAAAAAAGATAAAGGACGAGGCCGGAGAGGACGGACTTGCGCCTCAGTTCCAGGGTAAATTCTTTTTGGATTAATTTGTAGAACACTACCCGATCCGGCTAAGGTATTCATTGAAAGTAGAAATCGCAATGATCAGATAGCCCAAAACAATTGCAACCAGTATAGCAAGGGCAGTAACTTTGACTGGACTTGCGCTGGAAGGTTCACTGAACTGCGTAAACCGGGTAATCACTTCGAAGTCGGGCTGAAGATAGAGATCGCGATTGACCGATTCCAATTCATTGTATGCGATTATATCCTGCTGATAAATTTGAACAGGATCGGTCACGGCTTTGTCACTTAGAATTACATTGTTCGAACCTTGCCGGCTCTGCATCGCCATGCTTTTATAGTTTGAATAGATAATTTCTTTCAGGCTATCCAGCTTCTGCCTATCCTTTAGCAGCTTTTGCTTTTTGGCAAGCAGATTGGATTTGGTGATATCGATCCGCTTTTTTACGTAGTCATTGTCCCTGAAAAACAGGATGAGGGCATTTTCCAGATCCCGGATGATCGTTGGATTGTAAACGCGAACTGTGATCTCAAAGGCGTGCCGGTTTTCTATTTCAATCCGTCTAATTACCTGATCGATCACGTCCTTATTCTTGCTTTCAAGCTGAGCGTTTTTAAGCTGCTCTTTTAAAACTTCTAATTCTATAAGATCGGTTTCTTTAACAAACGGTTTCGCGGTAAATTCAAGAATGTTTTTGGCTAGTGAGTCCGGAATTCGCAGTACGCGTGCCAGTCCCCTCGTATCCACTTCTCTTGCCAGCAAATTCAATTTCTCAATCGCGTTATCGACAATTCTCTTATTTAAATAATCCGAACTAAGGATCATCGAGGTTTCATAAAACTTCTTCTTTAGAAAGTTGGCATACAGAGACCCCACTACAATTGCGCCCGCTATGAGGAGTAGGAACGTGGCTTTATTTTCGATAGGAACCCGTCTGATCAATGCGAAAAACCGCATAAAGCCAAACCAGATAGAGGCAAAAAAATCACCCATTTTTGTGAATAATTGTCCCAGATCAATTTCATCCGTGCGGTCGGCAGGTTTTTGGCTTTCCATCTTTGGCTAAGTTTCTTAAAATTAGTGAGTTTAACTTCCTAGTTTTGAGGTCCAAAAATACAGATACGTGTGTCCGCATCAAAATCAGAATTAGTTTTAGTTACCGGAGCCGCGGGATTTATAGGATTTCATCTTTCCAAAGCACTTTGTTGTATGGGTTACCGGGTTATTGGAATCGATAGTCTTAATGCTTACTATGATGTAGCGTTAAAACATTCCCGGCTGGACAATTTAAGAAATTGCGCCAATTTTAGTTTTCAACAACTTGACCTGACAGATAAAAAAGGCATCGATGGTATTTTTGCGGCTCATCCATTTTCCTGTGTGATAAACCTGGCTGCCCAGGCCGGAGTTCGTTATTCCCTGACTAACCCGTACGCTTATCTTGAAAGTAATCTTCATGGATTTCTGAATATCCTGGAAGCCTGTCGTTACAATAAGACAGCTCATTTGATTTTTGCTTCTTCCAGTTCAGTTTACGGTTCGAATAAATCGATGCCGTTTTCTGAGAGTGATAATGTGGACCATCCTCTCGCACTTTATGCAGCATCCAAAAAAGCCAATGAATTGATGGCCCATGCTTATTCCAATTTGTATCAGTTACCCGCCACCGGCCTGCGATTCTTTACCGTGTATGGTCCTTACGGCCGGCCGGACATGGCTTTATTTATTTTTACAAAAGCGATACTGGAAGGCAGACCCATCGATGTTTATAACTTTGGTAAAATGAAGCGCGATTTCACCTATGTGGATGACATTGTGGAGGGAATTATCAGGCTTTTAAGCAAGATTCCTCAAAGAAATGAGGAGTGGGATGCGTTTCATCCCGACCCTGCGTCGAGTGCTGCGCCATATCGGATTTATAATATTGGGAATAACCAACCTGTCGAATTGATCAGGTTTATTGAAGTGCTGGAGGAAAAGCTCGGGAAGAAAGCCATTAAAAACTTCTTGCCTTTGCAGCCGGGTGATGTCACGGAAACCTATGCGGACATCTCCAGCATTGAAAACGACATCAATTTTAAGCCCAGGACGTCTATCGAGGATGGAATCGGCAAATTTGTGGAATGGTATAAGGAATATTACAAAATTCAATAATGGATAAAATAGCGATTATTGGCCTGGGGTACGTCGGCTTGCCATTGGCGGTAGAGTTCGGAAAAGTACTGGACACCATCGGCTTCGATATTGATCTGGAACGGATTAGCGAATTAAAGAGCGCGCGGGACCGGACGTTGGAAGTGGAACCGGAAGAACTGAAGAAAGCAAAGCAATTGAAATTTACTTCCTCCGTGGAAGATATCAGACAGGCAGTTTATTACATTGTCACGGTACCCACGCCCGTGGATGAGTTTAAGACTCCAGACCTTCGCCCGCTTGAAAGCGCCAGCAAGACGGTGGGTCAAACACTAAAGAAGGGCGACATCGTTATCTACGAATCCACTGTATATCCCGGATGCACGGAAGAAATATGCGTTCCGGTTTTGGAGAAAACCAGTGGGTTGAAGTTTAATCAGGATTTTTTCTGCGGCTACTCTCCCGAGCGCATTAACCCGGGTGACAAACTTCATCGTGTGACCACCATAAAAAAAGTGACCAGCGGAAGTACTCCGGAAGTTGCTGAGAAAGTGGACCAGTTATATAGAAGAATTATTATTGCAGGCACGCACAAAGCGTCCTCGTTGAAGGTGGCAGAGGCGGCTAAAGTAATTGAAAATTCTCAACGCGACGTCAACATTGCCTTTGTCAACGAATTGGCATTGATTTTCGAACGCATTGGTATCGATACACATGAAGTATTGGAGGCGGCCGGTACCAAATGGAATTTTTTGGGGTTTAAGCCCGGCCTGGTCGGTGGCCATTGCATCGGTGTGGACCCGTACTATTTGACCCATAAAGCGGAAAGTTTGGGATATCATCCTGAAGTAATTTTGTCGGGCCGGAGAATTAACGATAACATGGCGATCTATATCGCTAATGCGGTGATTAAATTAATGGCAAAGCACCAGTTGCCGATTCATCAGGGGAAGATTTTGATGCTTGGGCTCACCTTTAAAGAAAATTGTACGGATATCCGCAACAGCAAAGTAGTGGATGTGGTGCGGGAATTGCAAAGCTTTGGGGCGACCGTGGATATTTTTGACCCGCATGCCCGCCCAGAGGAAGTTGCTCGTGAATACGGGTTAACCCTGATACCGGAATTGAAGCAAAAATATCACGCGATTGTACTCGCTGTCGGGCACAAAGAGTTTGTTTCACTGAATTGGCCCGTTATTCGTGACGACAAGACGGTGGTATACGATGTAAAAGGCTTCCTGGATAAATCTTTCGTAACCGCAAGACTATGACGCGATCGAAAAAAGTGCTGGTAACCGGTGGCGCCGGATACATCGGGGCTCACACTTCCGTTGAGCTGATTCAACAAGGGTATACCCCTGTTATCCTTGACAATTTTTCCAAGTCGGACCGGACGCTGATTTCCGGGATAGAAGAAATTACCAGCACGCAGGTCCGGCTTTATGAAGGAGATTGTACCGACAGAAATTTTCTGAAGAAATTATTTGCCCTGGAACCGGGTATCGAGGCCGTGATGCACTTTGCAGCCTATAAATCCGTGGGGGAATCGGTGCAACAGCCCCTGAAATATTACGAAAACAACATCGGGTCGCTCATCGCCTTGTTAGAGATTATGGGTGAGGAACGGATCCAAAATTTTATTTTTTCTTCCTCTTGCACAGTTTACGGCCAACCGGATTTTATTCCGGTCGATGAATCTGCACCTTTTAAGAGGGCCGAGTCTCCATACGGAGCAACAAAACAAATGTGTGAAAGGATTTTAGAAGATGCGGTCGTTTCAAACAAGGAGTTGAACGTTATTTCTCTTCGCTACTTCAATCCCGTAGGGGCTCACCCCAGCGCTTTAATCGGCGAGGTACCCCTGGATGTGCCGGGAAATCTGGTCCCTTTCATTACACAAACCGCGGCAGGCATCCGTGAGAAACTTCGCATTTTTGGAAATGACTACGCCACTCCCGATGGGACGTGTCTTCGTGATTTC
>DATHFS010000632.1:0-3328 GCA_035317975.1 Cyclobacteriaceae bacterium
GTCTATGGTGAGGTCATAATCATAATCCGTGAGATTGCGGATGCTGCCTCTCATGCTGAAGGACTCGCCCTCTATCTGGTACGTCATGGCATGCAGATCGATCCGCGTATCCTCCAGGTGGCCGGACGGGTTGAGGACCTCGGCATCAATCAGAATATGCTCCATGGGGATTGAATAGTCGGCCGTCCGGAGGTAGCCGCTATCCAGGTGCAGACTGGCATCGACAAATGGGAATTGATTTTTTTCCCTGGCGTATCGTCCATTCACTTTGATGTCGGTCCGGAGTTTCCCTTTCAGTGTAATGCCGGGCAAAGGATACAGTTTTTCCAGTTCAGCCAGGTCCACATCCACATTGATCTCCCCATTGATGAACGGGGCCTTCATGCCGGTCACTCTCAGGTTGCCCTGCACCGGGCTTTTATTGATTTCAAAACTGAAGTTCCGGAAATCAAATGTCGTTTCGTCCGGAATCCCCGTTTCATTTCTCATCATGAAATCGAGCGTGATATGCTCCATGGCTTTGGGAAGGTGCTCGTACTTAAATCCACCGTTTTTCACTTTCAGGTCGAGCGCAAAAGTGGGGATGCGATGGGAGGCAAAGTCGTATATACCTTTCACGTGTCCATCCAGCGTAAAATCTCCCGTCACGTTCATCTTCTTGAAATCCTCCACATAAAACCCCGGCATAAGGGAGAGAAAGTTCTTGAAGTCGGTCTGGTTCACCAGCAATCGCAAATCGACTTCGTATCCCTTTTTTGGAAATTTCAAATATCCTTCGAATCCGAATTTGAAATGATTGATTTCAAACACATGGTCCTTGAATGTGAATTTATGTTCGCTCAGATTCATTTCCATGACGAGGTTCGTGGCCAGTTTTTTCCGGTCCAGGTATTTAATACCGTTGAGGGAATAGCTAATCGCTTCGACCGAGGTGCGAATTCTCAAATCCGAAATAGCATGGGTAAAGTCCCCATCGCCGGAGTGATTGATTCCACTTAATTCCAGGTAAGAGCGCTGGGGCCGGTCATACAGGGTGAACCTGCCGTTCTCGATCACCCACTGGTTGATTGTGACGTTGAATGCAGGGGAATGTGCGGCCGTGGAGTCGGGGAGGAGTATATCATAATTGACGTCGCCATTCGACAGGGTTCTAAGGTTGACCACCGGTTGGTTCAGGTGAATGCGTTTGATATCAATTTCGTTTCCTTTAAGGAGGCTGTAGTATTCAAATGAAACGGAGACGACTTTTGCGTACGCCAGGGTATCACCGGCAAAATCCTCTTTGCCCATAATGCAAAAGTCGCGAAGGTGGAGGGTCATCTGCGGAAAGTCCAGGATGGAAGACACGCTGAAATCACGGAACGTAAATTCGGCATCGATCTTCTTATCGATCGCCTCCAATACTTTCTCTTTGATCGTGTTTCGGAACAAATAGGGCACGGTGAGGACGAGGAAAAGGAACAATCCCATGCAACCCAGAAAAACCGCAATGAACTTTTTCATTTGTTCAAGGAAAACCTTGATCTGCAAATCTCGAATCTACGGAGTGGAATTGCAAGGTGCCGGGGGTTGGGAAAAACGATGCAAAAAGCCGTTCTTGCAAAGTTGTTTCCCGCAGATCCCGCAGATTTACGCAGAAAGTTTGCACCTGTAGTTCTGCGTATTTCTGCGCTCCCGATAGCTATCGGGACTGCGGGAAAATATTCGAATTTAATCTTAATCTACAGTACGTATGGCACAGGGGCTATTGATTGACATGGATGGTGTTGTTTACGGCGGCGAAAAATTGATTCCGGGGGCAGACCAGTTTATCGCGCGTCTGCTGTCGCAAAAAGTTCCGTTCATGTTTATGACCAATAATAGTCAGCGGACGCCCCTGGAAGCGGTAAGAAAGTTGAAGAAATTGGGGATTGACGTAACAGAAAAGCACATCTATTCCAGCGCGATGGCGACATCAAAATTTTTAGCCTCCCAGGAGCCGGATGGAACGGTCTATGTTCTCGGCGAAGGGGGATTGCTCACCAGCTTGCATGACAATGGGTTGAGTATAGTCGAATCCGATCCGGATTTTGTAGTCCTCGGGGAAGGAAGAAATTTTACGCTGGAAATGGTACAGCGCGCGATTGATATGATTTTAGCCGGCGCCCGGTTTATCACGACCAACCGCGACCCGTCCCCCAAAAAGAAGGGATGGAATAATCTGGGCATTGCCGCTACGACGGCGATGATCGAAGAAGCTACAGGAAGAAAGGCCTTTGTAATAGGTAAGCCAGGCCCTGTGATGATGCGAAGTGCGCGCAAAGCATTGGGACTGGAAACAGCCGAAACGACGATCATCGGCGATACCATGGACACCGACATCCAGGGTGGAGTGCAAATGGGATACAAGACTATTCTCGTATTGACCGGCGTTGCCAGACGCGAAGAACTGGGATCGTTTGCATTTAAACCCGACTTGATTGTAGAGTCGCTGAATGAGATAAGTTTGCCCCTGCCTTGGTGGAACCGGTGAATCGGTGATCGGTAATCTGTGATCGGTGGAATGTGCAAGGTTACCAATAGTGTGGCCATGCTCTTAAATACTAAGGCGGAATCCACTGATCACCGGTCACCGGTCACCGATTACCGATTTTAACGACGACGCCCGCCTGGATCGTAACCCCATGAGGATTGATCTCATACGGATTACCGGACATATGAAATCCCTTAAGACTTGCATTTATTGAGGGGGAAATTGTGTTGCTGAGGTGGAAGAGAAGCCCGGCGCCACCCTTGAAGAAAAAACCATTTTGGAAGATATGCTTATCGTCTACCATACTGCCGGAGGTGTCGAGTCGTTTCCTTTCATAGGTAATGAATGACATCCCGGCCGCTAAATTCAGATAGGGCGTCACGATGGAATTCCGGATCAGGTCAAACCTTGCTTCAGCATAGATGGGTACGGGAGTAAATTTCAGAACCCTCGTGTGGCGGTCATGCGTAAACAGACTATCGGTGCGCGAAACCTCACAACCGAATCCCGCCCAGAGGGTGGGAGTGATCCGGTATCCCACCATCACACTTGCGCCATAGATCGTTTGAGAGTGCGTACTCCGGAGATGATGAACTTCCGGAACCAATATGAAATGCCTACTTTTGGGATCGCTTTCGGATTTTTGTGCCCACGAAATTTGAGCGATGAGAAGAAAAACAAAAATGATTTGGCAATTTCTGCTCATACGTGACTGAGGCAACGATGTATTTGAAAAAAATGAGCTTTCGCCTGACGTTGGTATTTCTCGCTATACCCCTGTCGATACTTGCTCAAACGGACATCCCTTCCCTTCCC
>DATHFS010000633.1:0-13036 GCA_035317975.1 Cyclobacteriaceae bacterium
AATTATTCCTTTCTTCCCCCCCAGGACGGATTGAAACAAAAGAGCGGTTTCGGTGACGTGTACATAAGTTACCGCCCTTCATTAATGAATGAAAAACAGTGGATGATGCTGGCCCCGCGAATCACGCTTATTCTTCCTACCGGAAATGCCGCGCAAGGTCTGGGACAGGGTGGCTGGGGAGGGCAGTTTAACCTCGCGATCACCAAGCGTCTCGTAAGACGTCTCATCACGCACTATAATTTTGGTTATACTGTTATCAGTCAGGCTGATTTCTATTTGAATAACACACCGGAGCCTGTATTAGCGTATCAAAGAAACCTGTATAATAAAAATGCAGGGTTCGGAGTTATCTGGATCGCACAGCGCAAATGCCATTTGATGTTGGAGTACACCTCTAATTTTACCCAAAGTATCACGGATACTGGGCGGGTTACCACCCAACACCAGGCAACCATCTCCCCTGGCCTCCGCTATTGTTTTGATAATGGGAGGATGCAAGTTGTTCCGGGTTTGGCAGCCCCGCTCAGTTTCACCAACGGGGCAGTGGAGGTAGGCGTGTTTCTATACTTATCGTTTGAGCCGGATTACCTTGCTTTCTATCAACCAAAAGGAAGATGATGCGACCGGTAGCGAGTCCTCTCAGTCTCCCTGCTTATCTTGCTTTTTTACAATTCGGTAACGTTAGCACCACCCTGGTTCCTATCCCCAGTTCCGAAGAAAGTGAAATGGTGCCGCCTAATTTGCTAACCGCTTCCCGAACAACAAATAACCCGAAGCCCGATCCCTTTGATACGGTAGATCCACGGAAGAACATATCAAATACAGAACCCACATACGCCTTCGGAATGCCTGCGCCATTGTCTTCCACGGTAATGGTAACGTCCTGCTCTCCTCCAACGACTTTTACACTAATGTATAGGCTGGTCTTAGTCAAATCATGGAAATCAAAGGCATTCCAGATTAACTCTTCCAAAATGAGTTCAATTCTGAAACGGCTGGCATAAAACGGAATGGATATTTTTTGCACCTGATTACTAAATTCAATACGGGTATAGTTAGCGTGATGAATCACCTTATCCTTTATCCGTGAAAGTATTTTTCCGAAATTGATTTTTGTCCTCCTCGTTATTTCCTTTCTGTTACGATTATAGTACGCTAAACGCTGTATCCCTTTATCCATTCTTTGAAGACTTGTTTCCATCATCGTAATTAGCTTGTTCCGCTCGCCCGGATCATGATCCATTTTCATTATTAGAATTAGTCCCATGATGCTGCTGATGGGTGCGCGCAGGTCATGGGAGGCCCTGTATATGAAACGATCTAATTCAGCATTGAGCTTCTCTAAGGCCATCATTTGCTCCCTGCCCTCTTCCTCCTTCTTTATTTCTTCTGTGATGTCTTTGAACGTGATGTAAGCATAGCACATGCCATTATGCAGGTGCTGCTGACAATTAATGTGTCCCCAGAAAACAGCACCCCCTTTGCGAAGAAATAAAACACGTTCACCGGTGAGGGTCCCCGTCTGCGTCAATTTCTTTACTAGAAATTCAAACTGCTCCCTATCGGCAAATAGAGTGTAACAGGGACACTTCGTTAAATCGTCCATGGCGTCAAATCCAAACAGGGTAACCATGGCCTTGTTGCCATATTCGATAAGCAGATCGGGAGTCACTATGCATACCGCCGTTAAGGTCACCTCTTCCAATAGTCTTTGAACATAAAGAGTGGGTAATTCATCCGTTTTCATAGGACTATAGAAAGGTGGAGTAAAAGGGGCATGAATAAGGTTATTCCATTCTGTTAATCCTGTACGTAGGATCACTTTCCTATCTAAGTAGTACTACGTATGTTAATAGGGCAACTCCTTTAATGCTTTAATAGCCCGCACCAACCGTTTTTGTATTTTTTGATTAAGGTGGTCTACTTCTTGTGTATACCCGGCATGGGTTCTATACTCATAGAACAGGTTCCTTAACGTTTTGCATTCCAGATTGCTTACAATCGGTATAAGGCTGTGGATCCTTTTCTGTACCTCTTTCACATCCTGAAGGTGTCGGGCCACGTTAAGCTCTCTTTGTAAATCGCACAAATCCTGAATAATCTCCGATTTAACAGCCGAACATTTTTGCTTATCATAGCGAAGCGCGATTTCGTAAAACCGAAAGGAAATTACTTGTTCTCGTCCCGATTTGATAAGGGACGGGGCGATCCTGGCTGACGCGATTTTTTCAAGCAATACCACCGTATCAAAGGGTTTGAAAATAATATCTTGTATACGATCATTGATTAGCTTTTCTCTCAATTCATCGCTGTACAGGCTAGCGGTGAATGCAATCATCGGAGTCATTCTGTTTTTCCCCTTTGCTTGTTGGCGAATGGCCTCGATGGTGAGGTATCCATCCAACTCAGGCATTTGGATGTCCATAAGAATAACGTCGAAGCTGAACTGATTCGTCAGCAACAATGCCTCCAGTCCACTACTCACCGCCGTAATCTCAATTTCGTAGTCTGAAAGTAAGCTCTTAATGACAAATCGGTTGGACTCAACATCTTCAACATATAAAACTTTACATCCTTTTAGTTTTATCGGCAGGTCAGGAGGTTGCTCCTTGCCTGCCATCCTAATTTCCTCCGATGCAGGAATCTCAAAAGGTAACTCCATGGAGAAGGCGGATCCTTTCCCCGGTGTACTTTCCCAATGGATATGGCCTTTTAATAAATCGACCAACCCTTTCACAATGGAAAGGCCAAGCCCGGTTCCTTGCGGGTTCTGAGTGGGGTACGAAGTAGCTTGAAAAAAAGGAACGAATACGCTATTCCGTTTATCGTCTGCTATCCCAATTCCGGTATCCCTCACCGTAAAAAGTATATACGCGGTATTTTCAACCCTCGCCCGCAACTGGATTCCAAGTTGAATATGACCTTTAGGAGTAAATTTAATAGCGTTATTGATCAAATTACTGAGGATCTGATTTAAACGTCCCACATCCCCTCTCACTATGTCCGGCAGGCTGGGATCCACCTTTAGCTCCCAACCAATACCTTTCACTTGAGCCATCATTTTGGAAGAAGTATGAATCTTCCGGATGTATTCCGAAAGATTAAATTGTACATTCTCCTGATCGACCTTGCCGGCCCGCAATTTATTATAATCAAGAATGTTGCTTACCAGGTAAAGCAAATTATCGCCGGCGTCTTTTAGCGTTTGGACAATCTCTATCTGGTCCACCCGTGACTTTCTTCTTTGCAGAAGAACCGTTAACCCAATGACCGAATTAAGGGATGTTCTTATTTCATGACTCATGAAGGAAACGAATTCTTCCTTCATTCTGGACGCTTCCTCCGCCACACGCTTTCCCTCTGTGAGGATGGTGTCCCTGTCTTTGAGTTGCGTGACCTCCCTTCTCAATTGGCGGACGGTATTTTGCAATCCGGTTTTCGTGTCTTTTAATTTCCGGTTGGCCGCTTCTACTGCTCTTTCTTTCTTCTTCAGTTCTGTCAGGGATTCGGAAAGGTCTCTGTTGGTTCTCTTTAAACATTCAATTGATTCTTTTAAATCGGAAATACACTCACCCGTAGACATTTGATAATGGGAACTTAATGGATTACTGATTCCACAACCGTGTTTGCTCCAGCGAACGCCTCATCAGTTCTGTTGTATTTTTTAACTTTAGTTTATTGAGAATATTCGAGCGGTGCTTTTCTACCGTACGTGAACTAATGGCAAGCTTTACGGCAATCTCTTTACTGGTCAAGCCCTCTACCAGGTACGCTACGACCTCCTTCTCCTTTCTTGTTAACTCGGGTAATCTTTTTGATGGGCCATGATAAATAGTATTGATGAGGAGATTGGAAATCTCTGCGGAGTAAAAGGTTTTGCCAAGTAATACTTTCTTCAGCCCCAGAATAAGTTCGGAGGGATCTACGTCTTTATGAATGTATCCATCAACACCCGCCCGAAGGGCATGTGCGATATGGTATTCATCCCGGTGAGACGTTAGGATAACGATCTTTATGGATGGATCCGCCTTCTTTATCTCAACGGCCATGTCGATCCCCGTCTTTTTCGACTCCAGCGAAATATCGATCAGTGCAAGATCAACCTTAAGGGATACGATCGGAGGCCCTATCAATGAGTTTCTGTATTCAGCAACGATCTGAAAGCCAGGCTCTCTCTTCAATATACTTAACAACCCAACCCGGAAAAGAGCATGGTCATCCATAATTATTATTCTGGCCATGGCGAAGGTGAACTTTACTACTCATTCAACTCAGACAAAGTTCCAGAAGAAGGAATTAACATTCTGTCGACCTTCTGTTAGAAATTTGTAGTAATAATTCTACACGAAGGAATGCCAGTTCTTCTGTAATTCAGAGTAGAGATCATGTTGACGGGATTAAAGTCCAATGAATAACCAGTAGAGTTAGTACCTTTACCAAAGGCATACAAGAGCAGTAAACATTTGTTATTATCCCGAATCGTTGACAGTATGGAACAGGAGAGAGAGTTCAATACGCTTAAAGAGAATGTAAAAATGCTTCTAAGCGGCAGAATTCTTACCGTCGTTCGGGATATTACCGGGCGCAAGGATGCCGATGACACGTCGCGAGGAAGCGAAGATCACATTCGGCTTATCATCGATACAATTCCTATTATGGCCTGGACGATTCTGCCTGACGGTACGGTGGATTTTGTTAATCAAACCTGGATGGATTATGCAGGCCTATCTTTGGACGAGGTAATGAAACGACCGACCGGCATAATCCATCCCGAAGACCTTCCCCACGTGATGGAAAAGTGGCTCGCGAATATGGTCACGGGAGAACCTTCCGAGGATGAAATGCGTCTGCGACGGGCTGACGGGGAATATCGCTGGTTCTTAGTTCGCACAGCACCGTTGCGTAACGAACAAGGAAATCCCGTTAAGTGGTATGGCATATCGACTGATATTGAGGATAGCAAGCGCGCGGAAGATGAATTGCGGTTAACGTACCAACGCTTATCGTATCATGTCGAAAATTCACCCCTTGCGGTGATCGAGTGGGATAAGGACTTGTTTATTAGACGTTGGTCGAGCCATGCGGAGGATATTTTTGAATGGACCGCCTCCGAAGCACTCGGGAAAAACATGTATGACCCTGACTTTCTTTTTATTTATGAAGACGATCTACAGGCCGTAAATGAAATTGTAGAGCAGCTGCTAAAAGGAATTGTGAAGAGTAACCTGAGTCTTAACCGCAATTACACAAAAGAGGGCAGCGTAATTTACTGCGAATGGTACAATTCTGTTTTACGAGATGAGCAAGGAAATGCAATAACCATATTATCGTTAATACACAATGTGACGGAAAGGAAAAAGGCCCAGGATACGCTGCAGCAATCCTATGAAGAAATAAGGCGATTGACCGGGCACCTTCGGACGATTCGTGAAGAAGAACGAACCCGTATTGCCCGTGAAATCCATGACGAACTGGGACAGCAATTAACCGTTTTAAAATTGGATGTATCCTGGTTAACGAAAAGATTAAACCGTACCAACCCTGCTACGAAAGACAGGCTTAAAGACCTGAATGCGCTATTGGATTCCACCGTGCAGTCGGTCAGAAGGATCTCCTATGAACTGCGTCCGGTTTTACTGGATGAATTTGGACTCGGGGCGGCCATGGAATGGCATTTAAAAGAATTTGAAAAACGATCCGCCATACGTACCTGCTTCAGTCAGCCCCAGGAAGAACCCCAATTTGATGACACGGTAAAGACAAACCTTTTCCGGATCTTCCAGGAATCCCTGACCAACGTAGCACGACATTCAAAAGCGAGCGAGGTAAAGATCGACGTTGTACAAAATGCACAGCAGTTTATGTTACGCATACAGGACAATGGGATAGGCTTTAACAAGGAAAAGGGGACGGAAGGTAAAACCCTGGGAATCTTAGGTATGAAAGAAAGGGCAGCTTCGTTTGGATGGCAATATGAAATCAATACGAAGCCTGGACACGGAACGACTGTAATGGTCACCATCCCATTTGTAAAAAAGACTCCTTTATGATCAGGATCATACTGGCGGATGATCATGCTATCGTAAGAAGAGGTCTTAAACAACTAATCCTTGAAAAATTTAGTCTGGCCCTGATTGGAGAGGCCGATAATACAGAAGAACTTTTGAAAAACGTGATTATCAGTGATTGGGATATAGTGATCTGTGACCTTAATATGCCCGGTCAAAGTGGGCTGGATGCACTGAAACAAATCAGGCAGGCAAAACCGAAATTGCCAGTCCTCATTATGAGCATGTTTCCGGAAGACCAGTATGGTCTCCGGGTAATTAAAGCGGGCGCATCAGGCTATCTCAGCAAAGATTCAATTCACGACGTATTAATCACCGCTATTCAAACTGTACTAAAAGGCAAAAAATTTATCAGTCCTGCTATGGCTGAGACACTTGCGAAGACTTTTTACTCCGGCAAGGACCAGGTCATTCATCAATCACTTTCAGATCGTGAACTGGAGGTGTTTGCGCTCCTGGCATCCGGTAAAACAGTTTCAGAAATAGCACACAAACTCTCCCTGGGAGTGACTACCGTCAGCACGTACCGTTATCGCATTCTGGAAAAAATGAATATGCGGTCAAATACCGACCTGACACGGTATGCCCTCGAAAAATGGCTGATCTAGGGTGTCGTAGAATACTGAAACATCCAGGTATAGATTTCCATATTAAATGGATCATAAGCAGGATTTTCCCTTCCCATCCCGGTGCCGTCGTATGTCTCCGCCCACACTTCGTGGATCACCGTCGGGTACATCGTTAACTTTGCAGGAACAGTCAGGTGCAGGTCATTTATCGCCTTAACAATTGCCTTATCAAAATCAGAAGGAATGATCAGGTCGTCTTCAGCATGAAACGCCCACAGGGGAACGCCGGCAGCTTTTTTTGCCCCGTCCACCGTCAGGATCCCGCCGCCGACAATCGGAACGGCAGCCGCAATTTGAGTGGTGATGCCCGGCGTGGTGATCAGATCATAGACCCCCGAACCGCCCATGCTCAACCCGGTTATGTAAATGCGCGCCGTATTGACCTGGTACTTGGTTGTAATGAACTCAATGAACTTGCTTACTTTCGTTGGATCCCACCATTCCTCTGATGTCTGTGGCGAGGCCACAATCATCGGATACTTCGGATTCCATTTCCCGGTTTTGATAAGAAAGGGAGGGCCGACATTCAGGATGCTGTCAAGTGCCGACGCCTTGGCCTGGCTATCACCCACTTCTCCGGAGCCATGAAGGAAGATGAGGAGCGGAAACCCGGGGCCTGTGGCCGTATATCCGGAAGGTGTATATATATAGTATCCAAAAGGCGAATTATCGGCGCCGAAAATAACCGGTTGATGCTTGCCTCCCGTGTCTTTGGGAAGGTTCTCCAAAGGGGGGCTCACGACCGGCACTATCGGCGGAGTCGGATCAACGGGCGTGACATTATTATCCTTACACGAAATAAGGACAACCAGGGAAAGCAATAAAAGGGGGAGCTTTTTCATAATTTGTAACAATGTTCCTTGAACATGTATAAAAAGCGTTCCCCGTGACGTCCCCCGGAAAGTGCAGGGGTGCACATCAAATACGGGTAATTCGGCAGGTTCCGGAGATCGAAGCGCGACAATTGGTGACATTTCTCAGCAGTTCCAGGTGAAGTGTAGACTTCCAGCGGCATTTTTCTCCCGCAGATCTCGCAGATTTTCGCTGAGCCATTCTGCGTAAATCTGCGAGATCCGACTGCGCCAAGGCTTCGTCGGACAGGTCTGCGGGAAACAAACCCGAGATCCAAACTCCATAAGAGCGGCCTGTTCCCTCCTCGATGGGTTCACTGATAAGGACAATCAAGATTGTCAGGAACCAAAGGTCAGGGTTTACCCCGACAAAATCCGGCCTTCCGTCGCGCCTTCACCGTGATATCCTGCCTTTTTTGCCGGGAAACTGAGTTCCCAGCAAAATTCATTGAAAAATCCTTAGACCTGCTTACATAAGCCGAGAGCGACCTGATTTTTTCCAAATCAGCAGCGCGCTGACGTTTAACCGTCAGCCCTGTCTCATCTTTGACCTACTTCTACTAACAACCACAACCACCCAACCCTTACCCAAAAGAAAATGACACGCGCCAGCAGAATCAAAGAAAGAGGACTCCTCAAAATGATTTTCGTTCTTTTGGTCATATTCCTGGCGGCTCATTTTTATTCCGCTAAAGCTCAGGGAATCCAAGCCAATAACTTTCATCCTGAAAGCCGGGTAAGTAATACAGGCAAAAACATTCACGTTATCTCCAATTTGAACAAGGAAGCGCGTGCTGTACCGTTGCATGCCTCTATTAACAGTCCTTATGCCGAACTAAAGCCCGTACTGACGCCCGATGGGAGCAGATTGTACTTCAGCCGTTCTTTTCATCCCGACAATACATTCGGAATTGCCGACGAGGAAGATATCTGGTATTCCAATTTTGATAAAACTTCCGACACCTGGTCCGATGCCGTACGGATGACCGGACTTCTTAATAATGCCGGCCCTAACTACATTAACAATGTGAGCATAACCGGTGATACGATTATCCTGGGCAACCAATATGGAAAAAAAGCGAGAATGCGTGCAGGGGTTTCTTATAGCGTGAACGTGGATGGCCAATGGTCCGCCCCCGTTTCAATTGATATCCTGAATGACTACAACATGTCTGCGCACTCTAATTCGTTCGTCTCTCTGAAAACCGGCGTGATCGTCCGCGCCATTGAGCGCGCCGAAACACTCGGTGAACGGGATTTGTACGTTAGCTTCTGGGATGGCGCACACGCTACGGAGGCGATCAATATGGGCAGTGTGATCAATACTCCTCTTGAAGAATCCTCGCCTTTCCTGGCTGCTGACAACAAGACCCTGTATTTCGCCTCAAAGGGACATGCAGGCTTCGGCGGGTTCGACATTTTTGTCACCCATCGCCTGGACGACTCCTGGACAAACTGGAGCGCTCCCGAGAACCTCGGCCCGGCCGTGAATGGCGAACTGGATGATGACTTTTTCAGCCTGTCGCCCTGCGGAAAATTCGCAACGTTCTCCAAGCAGGTCAGCGTACACAATGTGGACTTGTTTAAAATCTCGATCGAAGATCTGTTTGGTCAACCTGCCTCTCAAAAGGGTACTCCCTCATTCGCTTCGCTGTAGGAGGTAATTCAGGATGGAGAAAGAGTTGAAGATCTTGATGTTGGAGGATTTGGAAGACGACGCGCTATTGATCGATCGGGCATTGCGAAAAGAAAAATTTGCATTCACCAGGGTCAGGGTCGAAACGCAGGATGAATTTACAAACGCCCTTGAAACATTCAAGCCCGACGTAATTCTGTCAGACCACTCGTTACCTCAATTCAATTCCATTGCCGCGCTTACCATCTGTCAGGAAAGAAAGTTAAATCTGCCCTTTCTGTTGGTAACGGGTTCTGTTTCCGAAGAATTTGCGGTTAACAGTCTGAAAAAAGGAGCCGATGATTATGTATTGAAATCCAACCTCGCACGCTTACCCATGGCGATCCGCTATGCACTCCGGCACCGCAGACAAGAAAGAATCCGAAAGGAGCAGGATGAAATGTTGCGTAACCAAAATGAAGAGTTGGTCAAAATAAACAAAGAATTGGACTCTTTTGTTTACAGCGTGTCTCATAATTTGCGATCTCCGTTGGCTTCCGTTTTGGGACTGGTAAACGTGGCCATGCTGGATGAGCTCAAAGACAGAGATATGGTTGACGGTTACTTTCAAATGATCAGAAAGAGCATTTCCAAGCTGGACGGAACCCTTAGGGAAATTTTAAATTATTCGCGAAATGCCAGGAGTGATGTAGTTATTTCAGAGATCAACCTGGACCAACTCGTTCGGCAAAGTTTTGCTGAAATGAAGTATTTGCAAGGTCACCACGACATCAGTAAACGGATTGAAATTGAGAATGCCATTCCCTTTTACTCCGACGGGTATCGCTTGTCCATCATCCTGGCGAATCTTATTGCCAATTCAATCCAATACTGCGATGAAGGGAAAGACAATAGTTTTATTCAGGTTTCCGCAACAATTACTCCTGCCCATGCCATCGTCCATATTCTCGACAACGGAGTGGGCATTAACCGGGATTATTTGCCGGAGATCTTCAACATGTTTTATCGCGCATCGGAAAAAAGCGATGGTGCGGGCTTAGGGCTTTACATTGTCAAAGAAACCCTGGAAAGACTGCACGGCAGGGTAGCGGTCACTTCCAGGTTAGGGGAAGGAACAGACATTACCTTAACGATACCCAATACCTTTCTAAAAGAAAACAGCACATTCTCATTGCTGCCACCGCAGACAATAGAAGAGGTCGCCGAAATCCCTTTCCCAGGTTTGAAATTGATGGAGAAATAGATCCATAAAACCATGACGCTGAATAAAAAAATACTGTCAGGATTCATCATTTGCAGTATGGTCCTGATTGTCGTGGTCATCATTTCCTTCCGGAACAGCGAAAAATTAATAGACACCAATCAATGGGTAAATCATACCCATGAAGTACTGTATGAGTTTGACCAGATTTCAGGGAGTGCCGTTGATGCAGAAACAGGGGCACGAGGTTTTGTCATTACGGGTGAGGAGAATTACCTGGAACCCTATAATGTCTCGAGCGCGAAGTTAGCAGAACATCTGGGCAAGGCCAGGGCGCTAACAAAAGACAACCCGGCTCAGCAGGAAAATATAGAGGGTATTCAGAAGCTGATCACGGCCCACCTGGGCCATCTTGAGGCCTGCATTCAACTTCGGAAGGCGAAGGATTTTGAAAACGCGAAAGCGCTGGTGGCGACGGGAGAAGGCAAGCGCATACTGGATGAAATCAGGAAAGGTATTGGCCGTGCCAAGGAGATCGAACAAGTATTGCTTACGGAAAGACGAAAGGCAAGCGATGAAGATGCGCGCAACCTCAATCTCGTTCTTATTCTTTTGCTGTCCGCCATTGCCCTGGTCCTGATTGTTGTGTACAACATTATTTCAGTCAATTTGAAGGCCCTCCGGAAAGCTGAAACAGAAACAGCCAATCGAAACTGGACCTTGTCGGGAAGCGGGGAGTTGATCAAAGGCATGCAGGGAAATAAACTACTGGCTGACCTGGGGCAAACGATTATCGACCATTTGGCAACCTACCTGAACGCCGAAATAGGTGCCCTATACATCGCAGACGAGAATAACAATACATTACAGTTGCTGAGCGGCTATTCCCTTGATCAGTCGAGAAGGAGTTACCCCCTCGTTCGTTTTGGAGAAGGTATCGTCGGGCAGGCGGCGGCCGGAAAAAAAAGTATTTTCCTTACGGACATTCCCGTTGGCTACTTCAATATCAACACCAGCTTCGGAGCGGCGTTACCCCGGACGATTATCGCAGTTCCTTTTATTTTTGAACACCGGGTGGCGGGGATTATCGAGCTGGGCAGCATTCATGAATTTACAGAACTGCAAAAACAATACGTTGAACTGGCGGTGGATAGCATTGCCATAGCGATTGCCTCTTCACAGGCACGGGAAAAGACAAAAGAGCTATTGGAAGAGACCCAGCGCCAGGCTGAAGAATTGGAGGCCCAGCAGGAAGAGCTCAGGCAATCGAATGACGAGCTGCATGCAAAAACGGAATTACTCGAAAAATCCGAACTGGAATTAAAAGCCCAACAGGATGAGTTGAGGCAGAGTAACGAAGAGTTGGAAGAGAAAGCGAACATGCTTGAAGACCAAAAGGAAAAACTGGAAAATGCGAAGGTAGAAATTGAAACGAAGGCCCGCGAGGTTGAAGTGACGAGCAAGTACAAGTCGGAATTTCTGGCCAACATGTCGCACGAGCTTCGAACACCGCTTAACAGCATCCTCATCCTGGCGCAATTGATTTCGGAAAACAAGCACAATGCGGTAGGAAAAAAAGAGGTAGAGTTTGCAAAAAATATTTACAACTCGGGAAACGATTTGTTGAGTCTGATAAATGAGATCCTTGACCTGTCCAAGGTCGAGGCGGGAAAAATACAACTGGAAATAGGGGAAGCTCCTTTCCGGGAAATCACAGGCAACCTGTCTTCCCTGTTTTCGGAGGTAGCAAAAAATAAATCCGTTACGTTCAAGATCAACCTTAATGAGACCGGCCTCCCTCCTACCCTGACCACGGACATGCAACGGGTAGAGCAAATTTTGAGAAATCTGCTCTCCAACGCTTTTAAGTTTACCAGCAAAGGAGGTCATGTAATGCTCGGCATCGACAGACCCTCCCTGGCCACATCCTACGAAAACAAGCATTTGAAAGAAGGTGCAAGCGTAGTGGCCTTCTCTGTTTCCGATACCGGGATAGGAATCCCTGAAGATAAACGGAAGATCATATTTGAAGCGTTTCAGCAGGCCGACGGGTCTACAAAACGGAAATATGGCGGAACGGGACTAGGCTTATCCATCAGCCGTGAACTTGCCCATGTACTGGGTGGAGAAATTCAGCTGGAGAGCGAAGAAGGGAAAGGAAGCACTTTTACGCTTTACCTCCCCTTGCAATCCGGTGTTTCGATTGTCCACCCCACGGAGAGGCCGGTAGAAGTAGCCGAAAAGAAAACGGAGAAAAAATACGGAAAAATACAGGAGGCGGCGATCCAGGACACCGATGTTCATGACGACCGCAACGCGATCCTGGAGAATGACCGGGTTATTTTAATAATCGAAGATGACCACCAATTTGCCAACGTGCTCCTTGATTTTATCAGAGAGCGCAACTACAAAGGGATCATTTCTCATCAAGGCAACACAGGCATAAGTTATGCACGGCATTACAAACCCGATGCGATCCTGCTGGATATGAAGTTGCCGGTAATGGATGGAGTCGAGGTGCTGAAGCAAATAAAAAATGATCCTGACCTGCGGCACATTCCCGTCCAGGTCATATCTGCCTACGACCAAAAAAGAGAAGGGTTGAGTCTGGGGGCCTTCGATTATATTCAAAAACCGGTTACGATTGCCGA